>DAOMFQ010000078.1:0-9756 GCA_035429905.1 Gemmatimonadales bacterium | reverse complement strand
CGGCTCGACGAGCTGCCCAACGACATCACGAAGACCACGCCCGCCTCCTTCGAACCGGTCCTGGACTACGTCGTGGTCAAGGTGCCGCGCTTCGCCTTCGAGAAATTCCCGACCGCCGATGCCACCCTCACGACCCAGATGAAGTCGGTCGGCGAGGTCATGGCCGTCGGCCGTACCTTCAAGGAGGCGTTCCAGAAGGGGATGCGTGGCCTCGAGATCGACCGGATCGGCTGGGTCGCGGGGAACTCGCCCGCGGCCGACCGCTTGCCGGACGCGGAGGTGAACACGATCAAGGCCGCGCTCCGGACGCCGACGCCCGAACGGATCTTCCAGGTCAAGCGGGCGCTCGCCGAGGGCGTCTCCGCCGTGGACATCGCCGAGCGCACGGGCATCGACCCGTGGTTCATCGACCAGTTCGCCGAGCTCGTGGAGGCGGAGCAGGCGTGGGCGGCCGATCCGGCGGGGCTCGACGCGGAACCGCTCCGCGCCATGAAGCGGCTCGGGTTCTCCGACGCCCAGCTGGGGCGGCTCCGCGGGGTGTCGGAGGCGGACCTGCGGGCCCGCCGCCACGCGCTCGGCATTCGCCCGGTGTTCAAGATGGTCGATACCTGCGCCGGGGAGTTCCCCTCGGCCACGCCATACCTCTACTCCTGCTACGACGAGGAAAACGAGTCGGTCCCCGACGGCCGGCCGGCGGTCATCATCCTCGGTAGCGGACCCAACCGGATCGGGCAGGGCGTCGAGTTCGACTACTGCTGTGTCCGGGCCGTGCTGGCGTTCCGCGAGCTCGGCTACCGCACGGTCATGGTGAACTCCAATCCCGAAACCGTCTCCACCGACTTCGATATCTCCGACGCCCTGTACTTCGAGCCGCTGACCCTCGAGGACGTGCTGGAAATCGTCCACGTCGAGCAGCCGATGGGCGTGGTCGTGCAGCTCGGCGGCCAGACCCCGCTCCGGCTGGCACGGGGGCTGGAGGCGGCAGGCGTGAAGATCCTCGGCACATCTCCCGATGCCATCGACGAGGCGGAAGACCGCGGGCGGTTCGAGGCCCTCGCCCGCGAACTCGGCGTGGCCCAGCCTGCCAGCGGCACCGCCATGTCGGTGGAAGAGGCGTCGGCCGTGGCCGACCGGATCGGGTACCCGATCCTGGTCCGGCCGTCCTACGTGCTCGGTGGGCGCGGCATGGAGATCATCTACGACCTCGAGTCGCTCCGGCGCTACTTCGCGCAGACGACCCGGGTCACGCCCGAGCACCCCGTGCTGATCGACAGCTTCCTCGAGGATGCCTTCGAGGCGGACGTGGACGCGATCGCCGACGGGACGCAGTGCATCATCGGCGGCGTGATGCAGCACATCGAGGACGCCGGCATCCATTCCGGCGACTCGGCCTGCGTGCTGCCGCCCTACCTGATCACCGAGGACCAGGTCGAGGAAATGCGGCGTCACACGCGCGCGTTCGCGCTCCGGCTCGGGGTCGTCGGCCTCATCAACGTCCAGTACGCCATCAAGCACGGACGGGTCTACGTGCTCGAGGTCAACCCGCGCGGTTCTCGCACCGTCCCGTTCGTGTCGAAGACGACCGGTGTCCAGCTCGCCTCGCTGGCCGCCGCCGTCATGGCCGGCCGCACGCTGGAGTCCCTCGGGCTCCGCGACGACGTCCTCCAGCCGTACGTGGCGGTCAAGGAAGCGGTCTTCCCGTTCAACAAGCTGCCGGGCGTGGACCTGATTCTGGGCCCCGAAATGCGGTCCACCGGCGAAGTGATGGGCATCGCCGACTCCTTTGGGATGGCGTTCGCCAAGGCGCAGATCAGCGCCGACGGGGCCCTGCCGCTCGAGGGCACGGTGTTCGTGACCGTCAACGACCACGACAAGCAGACGGTGGTGCCGATCGCCCGCCGGTTCCACGAACTCGGCTTCCGGATCGTGGCCACCGAGGGCACGGCACGGCATCTCCGCACCCGGGGCGTTCCCGCCAAGCGGGTGCTCAAGGTGCACGAGGGCCGGCCCAACGCGATCGATCTCCTGCTGTCGGGCGACGTCCAGCTGCTGATCAACACCCCGCTCGGCAAGCTCACCCAGCAGGATGACTACCTCCTCCGGCGGGCGGCACTGCAGCACCGGACCCCGTACACCACGACGCTGTCGGCGGCCTCGGCCGCCTGCGACGCCGTCATCGCGCTTCGGAGCCGGGCCCGCACGGTCATGTCGCTGCAGGAGTGGCACGCCCTGGCCCGCGAGGCCGCCACGGAATCGGTGTGACCACCGCCCGCAACCCCGCCTTCGTCGCGGCCCTTCGAGCGCTGGTCCGCGGCGAAGTGCGGGCGGACGAACCACTGGCGCGGTATTCCACCTATCGGATCGGCGGCCCCGCCACGGTGCTCCTCCCCGCCATGGCCGAAGACGTGGGCGCCGCGTTGCGCGCCGTGGCCGCCGCCGGGGTGCCCTGGTTTGCCGTGGGGCTGGGCTCCAACATCCTCCTGCCGGACGAGGGGATGGACGCGCTCGTCATCCGGCTGGGGAAAGGACTCGACCGGCTCGATCAGGCTGGCGACCGTTGGACCGTAGGCGCCGGCCTGCCGGCTCCGCTCGCCGCGCGCCGCACGGCCGCGGCAGGCTGGTTTGGCCTCCACAAGTTCGTGGGTGTGCCGGGCACCGCGGGCGGAGGCGTCTTCATGAACGCCGGCTGCCACGGCGCGGAATGGTCGGATTTCGTGGAATCGGTGCTGGTAGTCGATGCGACGGGGCAGGACCAGGTCCTCGCCCGTGCCGAAGTCCCATTCGGGTACCGGCAGAGCGGACTCGCGGGGCGGGTGGTGCTGGAGGCCACGGTGCGGCTCCGCCCCGAAGATCCTGGCGTCATCGAGGCCGAACTCGCCGAGCTCTTCCGGTGGCGCTCGGAGGGCACCCCGTTCAACCAGCCTTGCTGCGGCAGCGTGTTCCGAAACCCCGGCGGGGCCAGCTGGCAGCGGGAGGGGGGGCCGCGGACGGCGGGCCAGCTGATCGAGGCCGCGGGGCTCAAGGGATTTCGGGTCGGCGGCGCGGAAATCTCGACGAAGCACGCCAACTACTTCGTGAACACCGGCGGGGCGAGCGCGGCGGACGTCCGCGCGCTGATCGTGCATGCGCAGTCGGTCGTGCGCGAGCGGTTCGGCGCCGAGCTGGAAACCGAGGTGAAGCTCATCCGCCCTGACGGCGGCGCCGACGCCCACCCACCCTCCCCATGACGGACACCGCGATGCCAGACTACTTCGTGCACGAATCCAGCTACGTCGACGAGGGCGCCGTGATCGGGGCCGGCACGAAGATCTGGCACTTCAGCCACGTCATGCCCGGCGCCGTCATCGGCGAGCGCTGCAACCTGGGGCAGAACGTGGTCGTCATGCCGCGGACCCGGCTCGGCAACAACGTGAAGGTCCAGAACAACGTGTCGATCTACGAGGGGGTGGAACTGGAGGACGACGTCTTCTGCGGCCCGAGCTGCGTCTTCACCAACGTCATCAACCCGCGGAGCCACGTCTCGCGGAAGACGGAGTATCTGCCGACCCTCGTGCGGCGGGGCGCCAGCATCGGGGCCAACGCCACGATCATCTGCGGCAGCACCCTGGGCGCCTATTGCTTCGTGGGCGCGGGAGCGGTGGTCCGGGGGAGCGTGCCGGACTACGCGCTGGTCGTCGGGGTGCCGGCCCGGCAGGTCGGCTGGATGTGCCAGTGCGGCATCCGCCTGGCTGTGGCTTCCGGCGAGGGTACCTGCACGGCCTGCGGCACCCGGTATCGCGAGGAGGGGGCAGTTCTGCGGCGCGTTGATTCTCACTCCCAGCAGGGCTAACTTTATTGGTTATCGTGGGTTGCGAGTGACGGGGGCATTGACCCCCGGCGCGGACGCCCCGTCGTTCCACCGGTTGGCGTGCACGCCAACCGCATTCCGAGGATTTGCCCCGTGAACGTCCCGCTGCTCGATCTCGTCGCCCAGTACCAGGGGATCAAGGACGCCGTCCTGCCCGCCGTCATGAGCGTCATCGAACGGCAGGGCTTCATCATGGGGCCGGAGGTGGCGCAGCTCGAGGGCCAGGTGGCCCGGCTGTCCGGCGCCAAGCACGGCATCGCCTGCGCGAGCGGCACCGACGCGCTGCTCATTCCGCTTCGCGCGCTCGGGCTGAAGCCCGGCGACGAGGTCATCGCCCCGGCGTTCACCTTCTTCGCCACCGCGGGCGCCATCCACAACGCCGGCGGACGCCCGGTGTTCGTGGACATCGAGCCCGGTACCTTCAATGCCGATCCCAGGGCCATCGCGGCGGCCGTCACACCCCGCACTCGCGCCATCGTCGTGGTGCACCTGTTCGGCCAGATGGCGGACATGGCGCCGCTCGTGGCCCTGGCCAGGAAGCACAACCTCATGCTGATCGAGGACGCCGCCCAGTCGATCGGGGCCCGGCGCAAGGTCGACGGCCAGTGGCACGCCGCCGGCGAACTGGGCACCGTCGGGTCTTTCTCGTTCTTCCCGACCAAGAACCTCGGCGCCTGGGGCGACGGCGGCATGATGGTGGCGCAGGACGACACCCTCGCCGACCGCCTCCGCCGCGAACGCCTGCATGGTGGCGCCCGCGAGTACTACCACGACGAGGTCGGCCTCAACAGCCGGCTCGACTCGATCCAGGCGGCCGTGTTGCTGGCCAAGCTGCCCTACCTGGCCGCCTGGAGCGCGCGCCGGCGCGAGATCGCCGCGCAGTACACCGCGTCGTTCGCCGGGCTGGCCGGCGTGACCACGCCGCCGGTGGATCCGGCCAACGAACACATCTTCCACCAGTACACCATCCGCGCGGAACGCCGGGAGGCGTTGCTGGCACACCTCAAGTCCCGGGGCATCGGCCACAAGGTGTACTACCCGCTGGCGCTCCACATGCAGCCCTGCTTCGCCTATCTCGGCACCGGGCGCGGCGCGCTGCCCCTGACCGAGCGGGCCGCCGAGGAAGTCGTGTCGTTGCCCATCTACCCCGAACTCACCGCCGCCCAGCAGGAGGCCGTCGTGGCCGCCGTGCGGGCATTCTACCAGGGAAGACCATGACCACCGCGCAGGCCCTGATCGCCAAGGCGGAGCGCCGGGAGGCGCTCTTCGGCGTCGTCGGACTCGGCTATGTCGGACTCCCGCTCGTCATCGAGCTCGCCCGGGCAGGCTACAAGGTGCTCGGCTTCGACATCCTCCCCAAGGTCGTCGACGGACTCAACGCCGGTCGGTCGCACGTCAAGGACATTTCCGACGCCGCGCTGCGGGAGGTCCTGGCGAGCGGGAAGTTCGAGGCCACGACCGACCTGGGCCGGCTCGGCGAGCCCGACGCTATCTCCATCTGCGTGCCGACGCCGCTCTCCAAGTTCAAGGACCCGGACGTCAGCTACATCCAGGCCTCGACCGAGTCGGTCCGCCGGACGCTGCGGAAGGGCCAGGCGGTCATCCTGGAGAGTACCACGTATCCCGGGACCACCCGCGAGCTCATGCTGCCCGCCCTCGAAAGCACCGGGCTCAAGGTCGGCACCGACTTCTTCCTCTCGTTCAGCCCCGAGCGCGTGGATCCGGGCAACCCGGTGTACGGCACCAGGAACACGCCGAAGGTCATCGGCGGGATCACCCCGGACTGCCTGAAGGTCACGGAGGCGCTCTACCGCCCGGCCATCGACACCCTGGTGCCAGTGTCCTCGCCGGAGGCCGCCGAGCTGGTCAAGATCCTCGAGAACACCTTCCGGAGCGTGAACATCGGGCTGGTCAACGAGACCGCCATCGTCTGCGACAAGCTGGGCGTGGACGTCTGGGAGGTCATCGAGGCGGCGGCCACGAAGCCGTTCGGGTTCATGAAGTTCCTGCCGGGCCCAGGGCTGGGCGGCCACTGCATCCCGATCGACCCGCACTACCTCGCCTGGAAGATGCGCGGGCTCAACTACAAGACCCGATTCATCGACCTGGCCGGCGAGGTCAACACCGAGATGCCCATGTTCTGGGTCCGCAAGGTGGCCGACGCGCTCAACAGCGTCAGCCGCTCGGTGCGCGGGAGCAAGGTGCTGATCCTCGGCGTCGCCTACAAGCGCGACATCGACGACCTGCGCGAGAGCCCGGCCCTGGACATCATCAAGCTTCTCGAGCAGCAGGGCGCCCACGTCGAGTTTCACGACCCGCACGTCGCGAGCTACCTCGAGGACGGGAAGACCGTCCACTCCGTGCCCCTCACGCCGGAGCGCCTCAAGGCGGCCGATTGCGTCATGGTGGTGACCGACCACACCGCGATGGACTACGCGATGGTCAAGAAGCACGCGCGGCTCGTGGTGGACACGCGCCACGTCATGCCGAGGGACTGAGGCGCGATGCGCGTCACCGTCGTCGGCAGTGGATACGTGGGCCTGGTGGCCGGGGCCTGCTTTGCCGAGACGGGCAACGACGTCGTGTGCGCGGATGTCGACCAGGCCAAGATCGAGCGGCTGCGGCGGAACGACATCCCGATCTACGAGCCCGGACTCGAGCCGCTGGTCCACCGCAACCAGGCGGAGGGCCGGCTCACCTTCAGCGCCGACGTCGGGCAGGCGGTCAAGCACGGGCAGGTGGTCTTCATCGCCGTGGGCACGCCGCCCGGCGAGGACGGCTCGGCGGACCTGCACCACGTGCTCGACGTCGCGCGGGTCATCGGGCAGAACATGAACGGGCCCAAGGTGGTGGCCACCAAGTCCACCGTACCGGTGGGCACCGCGGAACGGGTGCGGCAGGCCATCCAGGCGGAAACCGACGTCCCGTTCTCCATCTGCGCCAATCCCGAGTTCCTGAAGGAGGGGGCAGCGGTCGAGGACTTCATGCACCCCGACCGGGTGGTCGTCGGCGTGGAAGACGACCGGGCCCGCCAGGTGATGGCAGAGCTGTACGGGCCGTTCTTCCGGAAGAGCGACCGCATCCTGTTCATGGACATCCCGTCGGCGGAGGTCACGAAGTACGCCGCCAACGCGATGCTCGCCACCCGCATCTCGTTCATGAACCAGATCGCCAACCTGTGCGAACGCGTCGGGGCCGACGTGACGAACGTGCGGCGCGGCATCGGCACCGACCAGCGGATCGGGTCCGCGTTCCTGTTTCCGGGGCCGGGCTATGGCGGTGCCTGCTTCCCGAAGGACGTCAAGGCGCTCATCCGGACCGCGGCGGAAGTGGGGGCGCCGGCGGACCTGCTCGAGGCGGTCGAACATGTCAACCAGCGCCAGAAGCAGGTGCTGCTCGCGAAGGTGGATGCCGCGCTCGGGGTCGGGCTCAAGGGCAAGACCGTCGGCGTCTGGGGTCTCGCGTTCAAGGCGGAGACCGACGACATCCGGGAGAGCCCGGCCATTCCGTTGATCGAAGGCCTGCTGGCGCACGGCGCGCGGGTCCAGGCGCACGACCCGCACGCGATGGAGAACACCCGCGCGCTGTTCGGCGACCGCATCCAGTACGCCAGCGACCCCTACGCCGCGGCGCACGGCGCGGACGCCGTCGTGGTGGTGACCGAGTGGCTGGTGTATCGCAATCCGGACTTCGAACGGCTCCGGCGGGAAATGTCGGGGCGGGTGCTGATCGACGGCCGCAACCTGTACGACTCGGCCCGCATGCGGGCCCACGGCTTCGCGTATGCCTCCATCGGCCGGCCGTGAGCCGGCGTTGCCCGGAAACATGATGAACGTCAGTCCTGAGCACCTGATCCAGCAGGCGCGGGAGCGCTTCGCGCTGCAGGACTACCGGGGCGCCGCGTTCCTCCTCGAGGAGGTCGTCTCGGGCGGCCGCGCGTTCGCCGACGTGCACCACCTGCTCGGCGTCTCGTACTCGCTGCTGAGCCTGCCGGATCGCGCGCTCGCCGAGTTCGACCGGGCGCTGGCGCTCAATCCCCGGTACCTCGAAGCGCTGATCCACCGGGGCATGATCCTGATGGATCTCGGGCGCCGGGAGGAGGCGGACGCCTCCTTCCAGCAGGCCCAGCAGGGCGAGGCGCTGACCGCCGGCTTGCCGGCGCACGCCGCCGGCCGGTTGGCCAACCTGCATGCGGCGGTGGCCGAGGCGTACGCCGAGCTGGGGGCGCTCGAGCCCGCCATCGAACAGTTGACGCTCGCGACGAAACTGGGCCCGAAGTTTCCGGACCTCCGCTACCGCCTGGCGCGTCTGCAGCTCGAGGCGGGGCAGACCCTCGAGGCCCGCGAGGAACTGGAGCTGGTGGTGCGGAACCGGCCAAACTTCCTCGACGCGCTCGCCTTGCTGGGCCTCGCGCGGTACCTGTCGGGCGACGCTTCCGGGGCCGAGGAGGTGTGGCGCGACTGCCTGGCCCGCCGCCCGGAGGACGCGCGCGTCGAGGCGTACCTGGCAATGCTGAGCCGCGGAACGCGATGAGCCTGCCGTCGCGGTGGGTCGGGTGGGGCGCCCTGCTCGCCCTCGGCGCCTGCGGCCCTGCGGGAGGCGCCGAGGGCGTGGGCGACCAGTCCTACGCCGATGGCCGCTACCAGGAAGCGCTGGCGGCCTACGCGCCGCTCGCGGAGACCGCACCGTCGCCCCGGCTCTGGGCCAAGATCGGGGCCAGCGCCCTGCATCTCGGCCAGTTGAGTGAGGCGACCGCGGCCTACCGCGCGCTGGGTACGATGGATCCCACGCGTGCGGACGAGGCCGCGGAAGGGCTCGAGCGCGTCATCCTGGCGGCTGAGCGCCGGCTCGACGACCTCGCGCTCGAGGAGGCGGTGAAGGCGCTGCGGGCGGTGGCGCCCGACCGCCCGCTCGGCCGCCACGCGCTCAGCCTGATGAAGGTCGCCGATGGCCCGGTCTCGACGTCGGACCTGGCGGCGGCGATCGCGGCGGCCACCGAGGCCGGGACCATCGACACCCTGCTGGTGCGGCAAGCCGCGGCCCTCGCCGGCGCCGACAGCTGTGCGTCGGCGGTGCCGCTGTTCCAGTCGGCGCTGCGCCGGTCCGGTCGCGAGGGGAATCCTTCGGCAGAGGGCGGACTCGTGGGGTGCTTCTTCCGCCTCGGTTCCGCCCAACTGGCGTATGCCCCCGACAGCGCCGAGGCCTGGTTCCGGGAGGCGGCCGGCGTGGATTCCACGACCGGCGTCGGCCGCGCGGCCATGATCGGCCTGGGTGACGCCCGGGCGCGGCAGGGAGACCTCGTCGGGGCGGCGCTGGCCTATCAGTCGGCCCTCTCCAGCGGTCCCCGCACGGATTCGCTCGGCGTCCTCGCCGGTGCCAAACTGAATGCCCTGGTCTCGGCGGTGCCGCCGGACTCACTCTCGACAGGACAGCCATGAGCCCGCGGTCGATCGTCCCCCTGTTGCTCCTCGTGGCGGTGGCGTGCCAGTCCGGCAAGGGCAGCTCCACGGCGAACCTCGCCCCGGTGCCGCTCGACCCCGAGGTGTCGAAGCTCCGGGTCGACTCCATGTGGCAGAAGGGCCTGTATGACTTCCGGAAGGGCTACTACTCCAAGGCCTCGGAGACCTTCCAGAAGGTGCTCCTGGAGTTCGCGCCGGGCGACCCCCGCATTCCCGAGGCGCATTTCTTCCTGGGCGAGTCGTACTTCGGGTCGCACAGCCAGCTGCAGGCCGTGCGGGAGTTCCGCAAGGTGTCCGACGACTACCCCAACAATCCCCTCGCACCCGATGCCCTCTACCGCGCCGGCGATGCCTATGCCGATCTGTGGCGGAAGCCCCAGCTCGATCCGACCTACGGGCGGTCGGCCGTGGCCACCTACACCGAGCTCCTGAATCGATATCCCGATTCGC
>DAOMFQ010000077.1:0-9804 GCA_035429905.1 Gemmatimonadales bacterium | reverse complement strand
CCGCGCCCGACACGGCGCGGTGCGGCCGCTGCTCGGCGTCGGAGCGGACGCCGCCGCGCGGATGGCGGCGCTCCTCTCCGAGCGGAGCGCGTACTACGCCCGGGCGGATCTCACGGTGAATAACGAGCGCGAGGATCCCACCGTGGCCGCCGGGGAAATCATCGCCTGGCTCCGGCGCGGCGGGTTCGCGTGAGGAGGGTCGTTGCGGTGGATTTGATGCGCCCGCCTTGCCATTCGGTCACGCCCGTCCTTAGTTGCTAACGATTTTCCGGGTCGGTCGGCCGGACAGACAGTTCGAGATCGAGGCCTATGGCGAGCAAGAAGCCGAAGAAGTCGAAGCCGTCCAAGTCCGCTCCGCCGAAGGCGAAGGGGTCGAAGGCGCCTGCCTCGAAGTCGAAGCCTCCGAAGCCCGCCCCCAAGGCCAAGCCGGTCGCGCCGAAGCCCGAGCCGCCGAAGGCGAAGGCGAAAGCGCCGAAGCCCCGTGCCGCCAAGGCCGGCGCCCGGCGCGGCGGCGGCAAGGCGCTGGTCATCGTCGAGTCCCCGACCAAGGCGCGCACCATCCGGGGCTTCCTTCCGGCGGGCTACCGCGTCGAGGCCTCGATGGGCCACGTGCGGGACCTGCCCGGCGACGCGAAGTCCATTCCGGCCAAGTACAAGGCGTTCGACTGGGCGCGGCTCGGCGTCAACGTGGACAACGACTTCGAGCCGCTCTACGTCGTGTCGCCCGACAAGAAGGCGGTCGTGCGCGACTTGAAGGCCGCGGCGCAGGACGTGGACGAGCTGCTGCTCGCCACCGACGAAGACCGCGAAGGCGAGAGCATCTCCTGGCACCTCCTGCAGCTGCTCGAGCCCGACATCCCGGTGCGCCGGATGGTGTTCCACGAGATCACCCGCGAGGCGATCGCCGAGGCGCTCGCCAATCCGCGCGACATCGACGACCGGCTGGTCCGCGCACAGGAAACCCGCCGCATCCTCGACCGGCTCGTGGGGTACACCCTCTCGCCGCTGCTCTGGAAGAAGATCGCCTTCGGGCTCTCGGCGGGGCGGGTGCAGTCGGTCGCCATGCGGCTCCTGGTGGTGCGCGAGCGCGAACGGCGCGCCTTCCGCTCCGCCGCCTACTGGGACCTGCTGGCCCGGCTCACGCACGACGGCCAGCCGTTCGAGGCCGAGCTGGTGCAGCTGGCGGGGAAGAAGCTCGCCTCCGGGAAGGACTTCGACGAACTCACCGGCCGCCTCCTCAAGGGACGCGACGTGGTGGTGCTCGGCGAGCCCGAGGCGGCCGCGCTGGCACGGCGGGTGGCCAAGGGGCCGTGGCGGGTCAGCACCACCGAGGAGAAGCCCGGCATCCGGCGGCCGGCGCCTCCCTTCACCACGTCCACGCTCCAGCAGGAAGCCAACCGCAAACTGCGGCTCAGCGCCCGCGACGCGATGCGCGCCGCGCAGGGGCTCTACGAGCGCGGCTTCATCACCTACATGCGCACCGACTCGGTCAACCTGTCGGAGCAGGCCATCACGGCAGCGCGCACGGCGGTCACCGAGCTCTACGGCACGGACTTCCTCCCCGACGCGCCGCGGCGCTACACCACGAAGAGCGCCAACGCCCAGGAGGCACACGAGGCCATCCGGCCGGCCGGCGCCAGCTTCCGGCATCCCAAGTCCACCGGGCTCGACGGGCGCGACCTGGCGCTCTACGAACTCATCTGGAAGCGGACCATGGCATCGCAGATGGCCGACGCCCGGCAAACCTCGATGTCCGTCACGCTCGAGGCCGGCGACGCCACCTTCCGCGCCACCGGCAAGCGGATCGACTTCGCCGGCTTCCTCCGCGCGTACGTGGAAGGGAGCGACGATCCCGATGCCGCGCTGGAGGACCGCGAGGTCATCCTGCCGCACCTCGAGGAGGGCGACACGCCGAAATGCGAGGGCGTGGAGCCGGTCCGCCACGAGACCCAGCCCCCCGCGCGCTACACCGAAGCCACCCTGGTCAAGGCGCTCGAGGCCGACGGCGTCGGCCGGCCCAGCACCTACGCCTCCATCATCGGGACGATCCTCGAGCGCAATTATGCGGTGCGCCAGGGCCAGGCGCTGGTGCCGACGTTCACGGCGTTCGCCGTCACCGCCATCCTCGAGGAGCACTTCCCCCACCTGGTGGACGAGAAGTTCACCGCCGGCATGGAAGAAGTGCTGGACGAGATTTCCGAGGGCAAGGCGGAGTGGCTGCCGTACCTCCGGGAGTTTTACCTCGGCCCGGAGGGGCTGCGGCAGCAGGTCCAGCTGCACGAGAAGCGGATCGATCCCACCGCCGCGCGCACGCTGCTGCTCGACGGACTCGACGCCAAGGTCAAGATCGGCAAGTTCGGCCCGTACGTGGAGACCGGCCCGAAGGGACACGAACTCCGCGCCTCGCTGCCGAAGGACGTGGCCCCGGCCGACCTGAACCAGGCCCAGGTCGAGGATATCCTCCGCCAGAAGGCGGAAGGGCCCGACTCGCTCGGCGTCCACCCCGAAACCGGCGAGAAGATCTTCCTCCTGACCGGCCAGTACGGGCCGTATCTCCAGCTGGGCGAGGTGGTGGATGGCGGCCCCAAGCCGAAGCGCGCCAGCTTGCCCAAGGGCGTCACCCCCGACCAGGTGACGCTGCCCCAGGCGCTGGGCCTCCTCGCGCTCCCCCGGCTGCTCGGCACGCACCCCGACTCCGGGCGCACGGTGCATGCGGGGCTCGGCCGCTTCGGGCCGTACGTGGTGCACGACCTCAAGGAAGGGAAGGAGTACCGCTCGCTCAAGGGCGAGGACAACGTCCTCACGGTGACGCTGGCCCGCGCGCTGGAGCTCTTTGCCCAGCCGAAGCAGGGCCGCGGGCGGCGTGCCGCGCCGGTGCCGACCAAGATCCTTGGGCGCCATCCCGACGACGAGCAGCCGATCGGGCTCTACGAGGGGCAGTACGGGCCCTACGTCAAACACGGCGACGTGAGCGCCTCGCTGCCCCGCGGCAGCGACCCGGGGGCGCTTACGGCCCCCCAGGCCATCGAGCTCCTGGCCGCCAAGCGGGCCTCGGGCCCGCGCAAGGGCGGCCGCCGCTTCCGGAAGGCGGCCTCAAAATGACCGTGACGGTCCTCGGCGGCGGGCTGGCCGGCTCGGAAGCCGCCTGGGCCCTCGCCGAGCGGGGCGTCGCGGTCACCCTCGTTGAAATGCGGCCGGTCGTCCGCACCGCCGCCCACCAGACCGACCGCCTCGCCGAACTGGTCTGCAGCAACACCTTCAAGAGCGTCGAACTCGTCAACGCCCACGGCCTGCTCAAGGCGGAGCTCCGCCTGCTGGGCAGCATGCTGCTCGAGTGTGCCGACGCCGCCCGCGTGCCGGGCGGGAGCGCCCTCGCCGTGGACCGCGAGCTCTTCGCCGCCGCCGTGCAGGATCGGATCAGCGGACACCCCAACATCACCATCGTGCGGGAAGAGGCCGCCGCACTTCCCGGGGTGGGCATCGTGGCCACCGGCCCGCTGACCTCGGAGCGGCTCGCCGCGGCCATCGCGGCTCGGCTCGGCGCGTCCGCGCTCGCCTTCTACGACGCCATCGCCCCCATCGTGTCGGTGGACTCGCTCGACCGGGACCGGCTCTACGCCCTCTCGCGCTACGGCAAGGGCG
Source organism: Gemmatimonadales bacterium (assembly GCA_035429905.1). Taxonomy (GTDB): domain Bacteria; phylum Gemmatimonadota; class Gemmatimonadetes; order Gemmatimonadales; family GWC2-71-9; genus SPDF01. The sequence continues at coordinate 6,162 of DAOMFQ010000077.1, read as the reverse complement.
AGGGCGACGACTACCTCAACGCGCCGATGTCGCGTGCAGAGTACGAGGCCTTCCTTGACGCGCTGCTCGAGGCGGACCAGTTCACCGCGCACGAGTTCGACCAGGTGCCGTATTTCGAGGGATGCATGCCGGTCGAGGAAGCGGCGCGGCGCGGGCGGGAAACGCTGCGCTTCGGCCCGATGAAGCCGGTGGGCCTCCCCGACCCCCGCACCGGGCAGGAGCCCTATGCCGTGGTGCAGCTTCGCCAGGAGGACCGCGCGGGCCAGATGTGGAACCTGGTCGGCTTCCAGACCCGCCTCCGCATCCCGGAACAGAAGCGGGTCTTCTCGACGATTCCCGGACTGACGGAGGCGGAATTCCTGCGCTTCGGCAGCATCCACCGCAACAGCTATCTCAACAGCCCGGCCGCGCTCGGCCCGGCCCTCGCAGCGCGGGACAACGACCGGCTGTTCTTCGCCGGCCAGCTCACCGGCGTGGAGGGCTACACCGAGTCCCTGGGCACGGGGCTGCTGGCGGGCATCAACCTCGCGCGGCGGCTCGAGGGCAAGCCGGCGGCGGTCCCGCCGCCGACCACGATGCTGGGCGGCCTCTATCGGTACCTGGCCGAGGCGGACCCCGCGCACTTCCAGCCGATGAACGCGAACTTCGGGCTCGTCGATCCGATGCCGGGCAAGGTGAAGAAACAGGATCGGAAGGCGCAGCAAGCTGAACGCGCGCTGGAATCGATGGCCGCCTGGAAGTCGAGTCTCTGATGCCGGACGCCTCCCCGCTTCCCCGCTTCCCCGCCGATCCGCTCGCGCGCGAGTACCTGCTCCACCTGGAAAAGGAGACCCAGCACTCGCCGCACACGGTTTCGGCGTACGCCCGCGACCTTGCCGCGTTCGAGGAGTTCTGCGGGCGGCACTACGGGCGCGCCGGCGAGTGGGCGGCCGTGGACCGGCTCGGCTTCCGCGGCTTCCTCGGCGAACTGCAGCGGCGCGGACTGTCGAAGCGGACGGCCGCGCGGGCGCTCTCCGCGGTGCGCAGCTTCTACCGCTTCCTCCAGGTGCACCACGGGATCAATGCCGCGGTGTCGCGCGCCGCGCGGGTGCCCCGGCTGCCGAAGCGGCTGCCCGGCCACCTCGAGCGCGGCCAGGTGGACGAACTCTTCGCGGCGCTCGAGGCCCGCGCCGCCGGCGACGACTTCGCGCCGCTCCGCGACCTCGCCATCCTGGAGCTGTTCTATTCCACCGGGATGCGGCTTTCGGAACTGCAGGGGCTGGAACTCGGCGCGCTGGACCTTCTCTCCGACCAGGTCAAGGTGCGCGGCAAGGGCCGCAAGGAACGGATCATCCCGGTCGGCGGCAGGGCGGTCCGGGCGCTCCGGCGCTATCTTCCCGTCCGCGAGGCCCTCCGCTCGCCGACGGCGGCGGACCGCCGGGCGGTGTTCGTGAGCACCCGCGGCCGGCGCCTGGCGGCGCGGAGCATCCAGCGGGTGGTGCACGGCGCGTTCGACGCCATCGGGGTGGACGGGTTGCGGACCCACTCGCTTCGGCACAGCTTCGCCACGCACCTGCTCGACGCCGGCGCGGACCTCCGGGCGGTGCAGGAAATGCTCGGGCACGCCTCGCTCAGCACCACGCAGGTGTACACCCACACCAGCGTGGAACGCCTCAAGAAGGTCTATCAACAAGCGCATCCTCGAGCGTGAACATGACGACGTTTCACGGCACCACCATCCTCACGGTCCGCAAGGGCGGGCGCGTGGCCCTCGGCGGCGACGGCCAGGTGAGCGTGGGGGACACCATCATGAAGGGCCGGGCCACCAAGGTCCGCACGCTCAAGGGCGGCAAGATCCTGGCGGGGTTCGCCGGCTCGGTGGCCGACGCGTTGACGCTCTACGAGAAGTTCGAGGAGAAGCTCGAGCGGCACCCCGGCAACCTGCCGCGGGCGGCGGTGGAGCTGGCCAAGGACTGGCGGAGCGACCGCGTCCTCCGTCGGCTCGAGGCGCTGCTCGTCGTGGCGGACCTGGAGCACAGCTTCCTGCTCTCCGGCAGCGGCGAACTCATCGAGCCCGACGACGGCGTCCTCGCGGTGGGGTCGGGCGGGAACTACGCCCTGGCCGCCGCCCGCGCCCTCCTGCCCGACGCCGCCCTCGGCGCCCGGGAAACGGTGGAGCGCTCGCTCCGGATTGCCGCGGAAATCTGCGTCTTCACCAACGACCACCTCACCGTGCTGGAGCTGGGCGGCTCGTGACCACCCCCGCCGCCGAGCCGCTGACCAGCACGACGCCCGGCGAGGCTCCGCCGCCTTGGCTCGAGGAGCTCCCGCCGCGGAAGATCGTGGAGGAGCTGAACCGGTTCATCGTGGGGCAGGACGCCGCCAAGAAGGCCGTCGCCATCGCCATCCGGAACCGCTGGCGCCGGAGCCAGGCGCCCGACGGCATCCGGGACGAAATCACCCCGTACAACATCATCATGATCGGCCCGACCGGTGTCGGGAAGACGGAAGTGGCCCGGCGCCTGGCGCGGCTGGCCGGCGCGCCGTTCGTGAAGGTGGAGGCGTCGAAGTTCACCGAGGTCGGGTACGTGGGCCGCGACGCCGAGTCGATGGTGCGCGAGCTGGTGGACGCCGCCATCTCGATGGTGCGCTCGGAGCGGGAGGACGAGGTCTGGCCCCAGGCGGAGCAGCGGGCCGACGAGCGGCTGCTCGACATCCTCCTCCCCCCGCCGCCGCCGAAGACCGAGAGTTCGGCCTCGGAAAAGGTGTTCGTGGTGGGGCCGGGTGGCGGTGCCCAGCCGGAGTCGGTGGACGGCGACGCCAGCCGGCAGCGCTCCCGCGAGAAACTCCGGCAGATGCTGGTCGACGGCAAGCTCGACGACCGCGACGTGGACATCGAGATCTCGCCGCAGAACTACCCGATGCTCGACCTGCTCAACCAGCCCTCGGGCATGGAGGGGCCGGAAATCAACTTCGTCGAGATGCTCCAGGACCTGATGCCGAAGAAGAAGAAGCGGCGGACGGTGCGGGTGCCCGACGCCCGGCGCATCCTGATCGACGAGGAGCTGAAGAAGCTGGTGGACATGGACGACGTGGTGAACGAGGCGCTGGACCGCACCGAGAATCACGGCATCCTGTTCATCGACGAAATCGACAAGATTGCCGGTGAGCGCGGGCAGGGCGGGGGCCCTGACGTGAGCCGCGAGGGGGTGCAGCGGGACCTGCTCCCCATCGTGGAGGGCTCCACGGTACAGACCCGCTACGGCTACGTCCGCACCGACCACATCCTGTTCATCGCCGCGGGCGCGTTCCACGTGTCCAAGCCGTCCGACCTGATTCCCGAGCTGCAGGGCCGCTTCCCGATCCGGGTGGAGCTCACGCCGCTCACCGAGGCGGACTTCGTCCGCATCATGACCGAGCCCGAGAACGCCATCGTCAAGCAGTACCAGGCGCTGGTGGCCGCGGAGGCGGCCACCCTGGAGTTCACGGCCGACGGCATCGCCGAGGTGGCCCGGATCGCGGCGCTGGCCAACGGCCGGATGGAAAACATCGGCGCCCGGCGGCTCCACACCGTCATGGCCACCCTGATGGAAGACCTGCTCTTCGACCTGCCGGAAACCAGGGAAAAGCGGTTCGTGTTCGACGGCGCGCGGGTGCGGGACCGCCTCATGGCCATCGTGACTGACGACGACCTCCGGCGGTATATCCTCTAGCCCCCCACTGGCCCGGCGCCCCGCCCCTCGTAAATTGGCGTGGTGGACCCACTGGACCTTCTGAACAGCATGCAGGGCCCCCTGGCCGGCCGCTACCGGCTCGAGCGCGAGTTCGGGCGCGGGGGCATGGCCCTCGTGTACCTGGCTCACGACCTCAAGCACCAGCGCCGGGTGGCCATCAAGGTCCTCCGTCCCGACCTGGCGGCCTCGGTCGGGCGCGACCGCTTCCTCCGGGAAATCAGCGTCGCCGCCGGCCTCCAGCATCCCCACATCCTCCCGCTCTACGACAGCGGCGCGCTCGAGGCCGACGGCGGCGCGCTGCTGTACTACGTCATGCCCTACGTCGAGGGCGAGTCGCTCCGCGCCCGGCTGGAGCAGGAAGGCCAGCTCCCGCTCGAGACGGCGCTCGACATCGCCAGCGAGGTGCTCGCCGCGCTCGACCACGCCCACGCCCAGGGCGTCGTCCACCGGGACATCAAGCCCGAGAACATCCTCCTGTCGGGCGGGCACGCCCTCGTCGCCGACTTCGGGATCGCGCGGGCCGTGAGCGACGCCGGCAACACCCGGCTCACCGAGCGGGGATCCGTCATCGGCACCCCCGCCTACATGAGCCCCGAACAGGCCGCCGCCGAGCGGGAGGTGGATGCCCGCAGCGACCTGTACAGCCTGGCGTGCGTGCTCTACGAGATGCTCTCGGGGGAGCCCCCCTTCACGGGGCACACCGCGCAGGCCGTCATGGTCAAGCGGCTCACCGACGCAGCGCCCTCGGTCCGCCGCCTGCGCGACAGCGTGCCGGAGGAGGTGGACCTCGCGCTGACGCGGGGGCTGGCCCGCGCGCCCGCCGACCGCTTCGCGACCGCCGCCGAGTTCCGTTCCGCCCTCCGGGTCGGCATGCAGACCCCGATGCCGGCCGTGCCGCACCGACGCACCCCGCGGCTCTCGCCGAGACTCATGGTCGTCACCCTGTTGGCGCTCGCCGCGCTGGTCGCGGCGGCGGTGTTCCTCCGGCCCCGTCCGACGCCCGCCCGGCAAACCCCGCGGCTCGCCCTGACCGACCTGGTCGTGGCGAGCCCGGACGCCTCCACCAACTATCTCCGAAGCGGCATTCCGGACTACCTGCTCTCGGCGCTCCATCGACTGCCCGGTCTCGACGTGATTCCGATGAGCCTGGTCCGGCGGGATTCGGCCATTACCTCCCCCGTGGAACTGGGCCGGAAGCTGGGAGCCACCGCCGTCCTGACCGGCACCCTGGCCCGCTTCGGCGGCCGCCTCACCATCAACAGCGAGCTGGTGCAGGTGTCCGACGGGCGCCTGCTCTGGTCGGGGCAGTTCCAGTATCCCGACACCAACTACACCGGTCTCATCCCGGCCGTCGTGGCGGGCATCGCCGACTCGCTGCAGCTCCAGCTGAGCGGCGGCGACCGGAGCGCGGTGCTCGCGCGGTCCACGGAGGACCCGGTGGTGCTCGACCTGCTGCTCCGGGCGCAGCACCTGTGGCTGCGCGGGATTGCCGGGGCCGCCGGCGACTCCGCCACCGTGGACTCCGCTCGCGTGATGTACGAACAAGTCCTCGAACGATCTCCCCGCGACCCGCGCGCCATCGCCGGCCTGGGGGACTACTACAGCATCTCGTTCATCAGGGGCTGGGATGTTCCCGGGTTGACCTCGAGCCAGATCCAGGCACGCGGCGATTCGCTGATCCAGCTCGCGCTGTCGCTCGACAACACGATTCTCTCCTCGTACAACCAGCTGTTGATCCGGCGGCTCTACCTGGAGGACGACTTCCCCGGCGCACGCGAGGCGGTCGAGCACATGCTCGCCCAGGATTCGGGATACGCGGAGGCGTACCGGGACCGTGGCATCATCCGGCAGGAACTGGATGGGGACCTCGAGGGAGGGCTGGCGGACTTCAATCGCGCCGTGGAACTGGAGCCGAGCGTGTTGCGCTACAACAGCCTTGCCTCGGGCCTCATGGCCGCCCGGCGCTACGCCGAAGCCGCGACGGTGCTCGAGCGCTCGATGGCCACGCGCCCCAGCGGCGCTGCCCGGTATCGGTTGATCACCACCTACGACAAGCTCGGGCGCCACGCCGACGCCACTCGGCTCCGCCGCCAGGCGGACACCACGGGCCGCTCTGCCGCGCCGTTCGAAGCTGCGCTCGCCGCCGGCGACACGGCGGCGTACCAGCGCGCCCGCCGCGCTGAACTCCGCCACAGCGCCGACTCGCTCATTGCCAGGCTGGACCGGGCCGACGTGGTCCCGGCCGAGCGCTACAACGTGGCCGAAATCCGGATCGGTGCGCTGCTTTGTGAACTGGGAGACTCGAAGAAGGCGATGGACCTCGTCGAGAACCTCTACCGGATCCGCCCGAAGCGCCTCAACTGGATCGTCACCAACCCCGACCTGGGCTGCCTCCGCCAGGACCCGCGCTACCTGCCGATGGTCAAGGCGGCAGGGCTGGAGCCCTACC
>DAOMFQ010000076.1:0-9882 GCA_035429905.1 Gemmatimonadales bacterium | reverse complement strand
GCCTCCCGAATGTGAAAAGACACTGACTCACCCTGTGCCTGGCTCAACGCCTGAAGCGCCGCCAGGTCATCGAGCGGCAGCAATACGGAATACGCCCGCGTATCGGCGGCTGTCACTCGTCGCGGGCGCCCTCGTCGCGTCCCGACCCTTCACTCAGACCCCCCGGAGAGCCGTCGCATGGCTTTCCCCCGCTCCGCCCTCATGCTGGCCGCTTCGGCCATTCTCGTCCTGGGCGTGCACGGGCGTGCCGCGGCGCAGGCCGCGGACACGACGGTGCACCCCCTGAAGGGGTCAGTCGACCTTGGCCTGGTGGCTGCCTCGGGGAACACCGACCTGACCACCTTCAGCTTCGGGGAACGGCTCGAGTACCTGAAGGCCAAGTGGAGCGTCCTGCAGCTGGCCAAGATGGTCTACGGGGAAACCGACGGCGTGGAGTCGGCCAATGAATACCTCGTGTTCGTGCAGCCATCCTATGCGCTCACCGACCGGTGGAAGGGATATGTGCTGGCCAGCTGGGACCGGAACACCTTCATCGGGATCAGCCAGCGGTGGCAGGAAGGCGTCGGTCTCTCCTTCGCCGCGGTGCACGGCCCGAAGCACTTCCTGGACCTCGACGGCGGCTTCTCCTTCTTCCAGCAAGACTTCACGAACGGCACGAACACCTCGTTCCCGACCGCGCGCGGCCAGGTCAGCTACAAGTACGCCTTCACCGCGAAGGCGTACCTACAGAACATCTTCATCTACCTGCCGAACCTCGAGGACAGCCACGACTACCGGATCAACGACGAACTGTCGCTGGTCGCACCGGTGGCGGGGCGCCTCTCCCTGAAGGCCTCGTACCTCCTCCAGTACCAGAACGCCCCGCAGCCCGGGTTCGGCACCACGGACAACCTGTACACCACCGGACTCCAGGTCACGTTCTGAGCACGCCGGAGCGTCCGCGCATCGCCCCCGGGGCGAGTAGGTTTGTCTCATGGTGATCGCGCCGCTTGTCGCTCTGGCCGCGGGCATGCTCCTGCCGGGTTCCCGGCCGCCGCGGGGTGGCGCCGCCGATTCGGTGCCGCGACTCGTCGTGCTCCTCGTGATCGACCAGCTGCGCCCCGACCAGCTGCTCCGGTACCGGGCGGAGTGGACCGGGGGCTTCAAGCGCATCCTCGACGGGGGCGTCGTATTCCCCGACGGGCAACAGGATCATGCCATCACCCAGACCGGCCCGGGGCACTCCACGATCCTCTCGGGGCGCTTTCCGGCGCACACGGGCATCGTCACCAACGATCTCGGGGTCCCGGATTCACTCGCCACGGTCCTCGGCGACCCGAAGGCGGTCGGGGCCTCTCCGCGCCGATTTCTGGGCAGTGCGCTGGCCGACTGGATGATCGCGAGAGACACGGCCACCCGCGTGCTCTCGCTGGCGATGAAGGACCGGTCGGCCATCCTGCTTGTCGGCCGATCGCGTGAGGAGGTGTACTGGTGGTCGAACCTGGGCTTCTTCACCACGAGCCGGTACTACCGCGACTCGCTCCCCGATTGGGTCACGCGCTGGAACCGGCGGGCGCCGGCCACGGCGGTGGCGGGGTGGGTCTGGAACCTGTCCCGGCCCGCGAGCGCCTACCCGGAGGCCGACAGCCTGCCCTCCGAGAAGGGAACCGACGACAGGCAGACATTTCCGCATGCGTTGCCGGCCGATCCAGTCGGCGCGGCGGCGAAGCTGCCGCACTTTCCGTGGATGGACTCCCTCACGCTCGACCTGGCGCTGACGGGAGTCGCCGCACGTGGCCTCGGCGACGGCCCGGGCACCGACTTGTTGTCCGTCTCGCTGTCGAGCGTGGACGAGATCGGGCACGACTTCGGACCCGATTCGCGGGAAATTCACGACATGCTGCTCCGGCTCGACCGGTATCTCGGCTGGTTCCTCGATTCCCTCGCCACCCGCGTGCCGAGTGGGCGGACACTGTTCGTGCTGACCTCCGACCACGGGACCCAGGCCATGCCCGAGCAGGCGGCGCCCATCCGGGGGCACGCCCCCGGCCGCGCGTGGCCCGCGCCCATGGTGCTGAGCGTCGCCGCGGAGTTGCGGGAGCGCTGGCGGACCGACTTCCGCATCCGGTTCGACTACGGCGTGGTCACGGCCGATGTCGCCGCGCTCCGCTCGCGCGGGGTCGACACCGACAGCCTCAGCCGCGCCTTGGCGCGCCGCTTTGCGAATGAGCCCTACGTGGAGCGGGTCTACACGCCGCGCTCCCTCGCGGTGGCCCCGGCGACCGACCGGATCGCCTCGCGGTGGCGACACACCCTCCCGGCGGGGTTCGGATGGCTCGTGGCTGTCACTCCGCACGAGGGCACGACGTGGGATTCCTGGGTGACTGGGGCGAATCACGGCACGCCGTGGCAGGCCGACGTGCAGGTGCCGATCGTCTTCTGGGGCGGCGGGTTGGCACACGGCACGGTGACGCGGCCGGTCCGGACCGTGGATATTGCGCCGACGCTGGCGCGCCTGCTGGGGATCCGGCCGACCGAGCCGCTGGACGGCGTGGCGCTGCCGGAAGTCGCCAGGGCGCCCCGGTGACCTTTCCCGCGCTCCCCTGTTTCCCCTGCCCGCATGACTCCGCCTGCTGCGCCTACGGGACCACGCTGTCGGAGGGCGAGGCGGAGGCGATCCGCGAGCGGCATGGGGACGATCGCATCTACCAGGCGCGCTGGGGAGAGTGGCGGACCCGCGTGCGCGGGGGGCGGTGCGCCTTCCTGGTCAACAACAGTTGCGAGCTCCACGATCGGCCGTACTACCCGCTGGTCTGTCGCGGCTTCCCCTGGACCGATTCGGAAACCGGGGGGCCGTACGAATTCGACCGGACGATCTGTCCGGAGTTCGAGCAGCGCCCCGAGCTGGTGGCGATTCATCCATTTCGCGGCCGCTCCGGCGGCCAGAAGGGCCAGGCCGACCGTGTTCGCTGACGCGTCCCGCAGCCTCAGGTTTCTCGGCGCCCTCTGCGTGGCGGCCTGCGCGCTCGCCGCGCCGGCCGCGGCGCAGACCGATCCCGCGCTCGCCCACGCCCGTGCGCTCCTCAAGACCGTGCCGCTCATCGACGGCCACAACGACCTCCCCTGGGAAATCCGCGCATCGGAGACCGCCCCCCGCGACGTGCAGGCCTACAACCTCAACCTGCCGACCCACGGCATGACCGATATCGCGCGACTTCGCGCCGGCGAGGTGGGCGCGCAGTTCTGGTCCATTTACGTACCTGGCGAGGTGAAGGACAGCGGGTACGCCAGGATCCAGCTCGAGGAGTTTGACATCGCGCGGCGGATGATCGCGATGTACCCGAACAGCCTCCAGTTCGTGACGACCGCGGACGGGATCGAGCAGGCCTTCAAGGCCGGCCGCATCGGTTCGCTGCTCGGCATGGAAGGCGGCCACGCCATCGAGAATTCGCTGGGCGCCCTCCGGAGCTACTACGACCTCGGCGCCCGGTACATGACGCTGACCCACAACGTCACGCTGGACTGGGCCGACGCCGCGCAGGACACGGCGGCGCACGGTGGCCTCACCGCCTTCGGCCGTGAGGTCGTCCGGGAGATGAACCGGCTCGGCATGCTGGTGGATCTGAGCCACGTGTCACCGGCGGTCATGAGCAATGTCCTCGACATCGCCGAATCACCGGTCATCTTCTCGCATTCGTCGGCCTGGGCGCTGACCAACCACAAGCGGAACGTGCCGGACTCGATCCTCCGGCGGCTGCCGAAGAACGGCGGCGTCGTCATGGTCACCTTCGTCCCCGCCTTCGTGAACCAGCGCTACGGCGCCTGGGAGGCGACCCTGGATTCCCTGGTCCAGGCCCTCCGGGCCAGCGGCGTCGACTCCGCCGGCGTGCGTGCGCAGGTCACGACGTGGAAAGCCGCCAATCCCCCGCCGGCTGCCACGCTGAACGACGTGGCCGACCACATCGAATACGTGCGCAAGGTGGCGGGGGTGGACCACATCGGGCTGGGGAGCGACTTCGACGGCATCGATCACGGACCGGCGGGCCTCGAGGACGTGTCGAAATTTCCCGACCTGTTCGCGGAACTCATCCGGCGCGGCTGGAAGGACGGAGACCTGAAGAAGCTGGCGGGGCTCAACATGTTGCGGGTCATCCGGGCCAACGAGGCCACCGCCAGGCGCCTGCAGGCATCACGCCCGCCGTCGACCAAGACCATCCAGGAACTGGATCACCCGTCGGGCTCCTGACGGCGGCGCCACCAGAGGGCCGCCGCACCGCCGAAGGCGATGGCCGCGAAGGCGAACCACTGGATGGCGTAGTTCAGGTGAGGGCCATCGTCCAGCGCCGGTGGGCGGCTCCGCAATGGTGCCGGCGAGGTGGTGGCCGGGGAATCCGCCAGGATGTACAGCCCCGAGACGGGGTAGGGGAGGCGGGCGCGGATGCTGGCGAGGTCGAGCCGCCGCCAGGTCTCAAGACCGTTGCGCACTGACGGCGCCGCGCCGGAGGAATCAGTGGGAACGGCCATCACGATGCCTGCGAGGGTAGTCGAGTCGGGCTCCCGGTGAATGGTCCCGTCATAGGAGATGGCATCGGCGGCAGGCACGTAGCCGCGCACCACGAGGACCGCGGTGTCGCCGACGAACGGGCGAAGTGGAGTCACCACCTCGACGCCGGGCACGCCATCGCGAGCACGTCCCCGCAGCACGATTTCTCGCGCAAAATCATACGCCCCGGCGGCGATCACCCGTCGATTCTCGGCCGGCCCTTCCAGCGTTCCGAATTCGACCGGAGGGAGGTTTCGCTGCTCGAGCGCCGCTGCCGTGGCGAGGCGGCGTCCGGCCAGACGGTCGAGCTGCCAGACGCCCAGCCGGACACAGATGGCACCGGCGACCAGCGAAAAGAGGAGGAACGCGACCGGGTATCGTGAGGCCATGGCTGTCTGGCAGAGGGGACATTCGAAGGCCGGACCACGGTGGGCGAAGCCCGGCCGTACACTTCAATCTGTTGGAACATAACAACTTGGGCAAATGGATGCGTGTGGTATCACGCTTGCTCCATCGCCGATGGTATCTCCCGCCTGACTCAAGGCTATTGTAACTCGGAGGGCATATGCGGGTCAGCCGTCTGGCCACCACCCTGCTCGCGATGACGCTGGGCGCAGTCCCCTATCTGGCGGCGCAGCAGGACGGTGCTCCCAAGGGGCTTGAAGTCGTCAACAACCCCACCCGTCGGAGCGGGTTCTGGGCCAGTCTCGGGCTGGGAGTCGGATCCGAGACCTTCACGGTCCCTGATTCGTTGCCGCCTCCGCCGTGGCTGGCACGTCCGACCTTCAATATGCGAGTCGGAGGCACACCGGATGTCCACCTCCGACTGGGCGGTGAGTTGATCTCATGGTACAACGAAGAAGGCGGGCTCTCCCAGACGCTCGGAGGGATGGCTGGCATCGGGCAAATCTATCCCTCGACCACGATGGGGTTCTTCCTGAAGGGTGGTGGAGGCTACGCATGGAACTCCTTCGGTGACGATTACTACTGCGCATGGTACTACTGCTATGAGTCCGGCTACTCCTACGACTCAGGCTTCATGTGGACGGCCGGGGCCGGCTGGGAAATTCCAGTCAGCCGGAAGCTGAACATCATGCCGACGGTGGACTACTACGAGTTCTATTTCGGGGGCCGGTACACCGCCAATTACACCGAGAAACTCTGGAACTTCGGGGTGTCGGTCCAGGTCCCCTGACCCAGGCCGTCCGCACTTTTCCACAGAGGGGTGTCGCGGACCCGCAATAAGGCGGGTCCGCGCACCCCCTTTCTGTTTTCCCAAGTGCTTGCGGGGATTGGACTTTGGGGATACCATATCCCCCCCGGTGCGGGCACGGCCTGTGCCCTGTCTGGGTGGTGCTGGCCCCCATCCCCAGGTTCCCGATTCCCGAGTTGTGCCGCGTGTCCTTCAGGATCCGTGCGCTCGTCTGGCCGCTCGTCCTCGCCGCCGCTGCCGTTACCTGCAGCAGCGACGACCTGACGCTGCCCAACGAGGGGCTCCCCGCCGCGATGTCCACGGTGGCCGGGAGCGGCCAGACCGCGGTGGTGGCCACCACACTTCCTGACTCCCTGATCGTCCGCGTCATCGACTCGAAGTCGCGTCCTGTCGAAGGCATAAAGGTCGTCTTCTCTCCGATTCTCGGTGGCGGTGACGCCGTTCCCGATACCGGCATCACGAACGCCGACGGCCGAACCGGTGCACGCTGGCTACTCGGTACGACGGCCGGAGCCCAGCGGGTGCAGGCGATGGTCACAGGCGCCACCTCGACGGGGGCGCTGACCCAGAACTTCGACGCCACCGCGCTGGCCGCCTCGGCCGACACGATCTTTGCGGCGCGTGGGAACGGGCAGTCCGCCGAGGTGGGGGCGGCGCTGACCGACTCCCTGGTCGTCAAGATCACCGACCGATACGGCAATGCGGTGAGCGGCGGCGTGGTGACCTGGGCCCCGACCGGCGGCGGGACGGTCAGTCCCGCCTCGAGCACAACCGGAACTGCTGGCACCGCCGCCACGCGGCGCACACTTGGGGCGGCCGCCGGACCCCAAGGCGCCACGGCCACGGCGGCAGGGCTCAAGGGATCGCCGGTCAGCTTCACCATGACGGCGCTGCCGGCAGCCCCGGCGTCGCTCATCAAGGCCTCCGGAGATAACCAGACGGCGGCGGCCGGCAGTGCGGTCGCGGAATCGCTCGTGGTCCGGCTGCTGGACGGGAGCGGCAATGGGGTTCCGGGCCGCAACGTTACCTTCGCGATCGCCACCGGCGCCGGAAGCACCAGCCCGGTCTCGGCCACCACCGATGCGAACGGCCGAGCCGCCACCCGCTGGACGCTGGGCACCACCGCGGGGGGCAACTCGCTGATCGCGAGTTCATCCGGTTTCTCGGTCACCTTCCAGGCCACGGGCACCTCGGCCGCCGCCACGACCCTGCTCGCCAACTCCGCCACCACCCAGACTGACACGGCGGGCCTGCCTGCGGCGACGCCGCCGTCGGTGAAGGTGACGGACATCAACGGCAATCCCGTGGCGGGCGTGTCCATCGCCTTCGCGGTGACGGGAGGCGGCGGGAGCATCCTGCCGGTCACGCCGATTGCCACCAACGCGCTGGGCATCGCGACGCTGACATCGTGGACGCTGGGCGCCGCCGTCGGGGCGAACACGGTCACCGCCACCGCGGCGGGCCTGACCGGGAGCCCGCTCACCTTCAGCGCCACCGGCGTGGCGGGCGCGCCGGCACAACTCCAGGTCCAAACCCAGCCGTCGCCCTCCGCCCAGAGCGGCGTGGCCTTCCCGGTGCAGCCGGCGGTGCAGCTGCTGGACGTCTTCGGGAACGCCGTCGCCACCGGCGGCACGGTGGTCACCGCCGCGCTCGCCACGGGCACCGGCACGCTCGGAGGTACGCTGACGGCGTCGACGGTTGGCGGCGTCGCCACCTTCACCAACCTTTCCATCACCGGCACGAGCGGCGGATACACCATCCGGTTCACCTCGGGCGCGCTGACGCCGGACACCAGCGCGGTGGTGACCATCGGGGCGGGCGCCGCCAGCCGGCTGGCCATGGTCACCCAGCCATCGACGACGGCGCAGAACGCGGTCGTCTTTGCGCAGCAGCCCCGGGTGCAGGTCCAGGACGCCGCGGGGAACGCCGTGGCCGGGGTGCGGTCGGTCACGGTGGCGATCAACACCGGTGGCGGTGTGCTGGGCGGCACCGCCACCATCAACACCGACGCCACGGGCCTCGCGACGTTTGCGGGGCTGTCCATCACCGGCACCACGGGCCCGCGCACGCTGGGCTTCAGCAGCGCCGGGCTCACCTCGGTCGTGTCGGGCACGGTCACGATTACGGCGGGCACGCCGACCCAGATGGCGGTGCAGGCCGGGAACGGGCAGAGCGCCACCGCGGGCAGCACCGTGGCAGTCCCGCCCTCGGTCGTGGTGCGGGACGTCAGCGGCAATCCGGTGTCGGGCGTGGCGGTCACCTTCGCCGTGGCGAGCGGCGGCGGGTCGGTCCTGCCGGTGGCGGCGGTGAACACCAATGCGAGCGGCATCGCCGCCGCTACCTCGTGGACGCTGGGCGTGGCGGCCGGCGCCAATACCCTCACGGCCGATGCGGCGCCGGCCGGCATTGCGGGCGATCCGGTCACCTTCACCGCCACGGCGGTGGCCGGCGGCGCGGGCCGGCTCGGCATCGTGACGCAGCCGCCAGCGGCCGCGGTCAACGGCGCCGCGTTCAGCCAGGCGCCGGTCATCCAGCTCCAGGACGTGAACAGCAATCCGGTGGCGACGGCGGGGATCGCGATCAGCGTGGCCATTGCGTCGGGGCCGGGGGGAACGCTGGGCGGACTCACCACGGTCGCGACCGACGTGAACGGCCGCGCCACCTTCACCGGACTCAGCATCACCGGGCTGGTGGGCGCCTACACGCTGCAGTTCACCGGCGCCAGCCTGACGGGTGTCACCTCGACCGCGGTGACTCTCTCGGCCGGCGCCGCCACGAGGCTGACCATCACCACCGAACCGCCAGCCAGCGCGCAGAGCGGCATCGCGATGGCCGCCACCGTGGTGCAAGTGCAGGACGTGTCCGGCAACCTGGTCGGCTCGTCGACGGCGACGGTGACCGCCTCGATCGCGTCCGGCGGCGGGGCGCTGAGCGGCACGCTCAGCACCGCCGCGGTGGCCGGCGTCGCGACGTTCAGCAACCTCATCCTGACCGGCACGATCGGGGCTCGGACGCTGGCCTTCAACGCCACCGGCCTCACGCAGGACGTGTCGACCGCCATCAACCTGGCGGCGGGCAACGCCGCGTCGGTGGCCTTCGTGCAGGAGCCGACCGCGGTGACCGCCGGTGCGGCCATCACGCCGGCCCCGACGGTCCGGGTGCTGGACGGCGCCGGCAACCTCGTGACGACGCCGGCCCAGACGGTGGCGCTCACCATCAGCACCAACCCCGGCGGCGCCACGCTGAGCGGCACGACCTCCGTGGCCACCGTGTCGGGGCTGGCCACCTTCCCCGGGATCTCGCTCAACCGGTCCGGCGCAGGCTACCGGCTCCGCGCGGCGGCCGGCGCGCTGGTGCCGGACACCAGCGTGGCGTTCAACGTCACCGCGGCGGCGGCCACGACCATCGCGGCAAACTCGGCGACCGCGCAGTCGGACACCGCCGGCCTCCCCGTCGCCGCGCCGCCGTCGGTACTGGTGACCGACGCCAACGCCAATCCGGTGGCGGGGGTGTCCGTCACCTTCGCGGTGACAGGCGGCGGCGGGAGCATCCTGCCGGTGACGCCGGTCGTGACGAACGCCGCGGGCGTCGCGGCGCTCACGTCGTGGACGCTCGGAAACGCGGCCGGGGCCAACACCGTGACGGCCAGCGCGGCGGGGCTGACGGGAAGCCCGGTGACGTTCACCGCCACCGGCGTGGCGGGGGTCGCCACCCAACTGGTCATCCAGACCCAGCCGTCGGGGGCGGCGCAGAGCGGGGTGGCGTTCGCCGTGCAGCCGGTGGTGCGCCTGGCCGACGTGTTCGGGAATACCGTCCCGACCACCGGCACGGTCGTGACCGCCGCGCTCGCCACCGGCACCGGCACGCTCGGCGGCACGCTCACCGCGACGACCGCGACCGGCGTCGCCACCTTCACCAACCTGTCCATCACCGGCGTGGCGGGGGCGTACACCGTGCGCTTCACGTCGGGCGCGCTCACGCCGGATACGACCGCCGCCATCACGCTCGGCGCGGGCGCGGCCACCAAGCTCGCGATGGTGACCCAGCCGTCGACCACGGCCGTCAACGGGGTGGCGTTTGCGGTGCAGCCATCCGTGCAGCTGCAGGACGCGGCGAACAACCCGGTGGCGCAGGCCGGCATCGTCGT
>DAOMFQ010000075.1:0-9887 GCA_035429905.1 Gemmatimonadales bacterium | reverse complement strand
TCGGCGGCGCGCTGGATGATGCGCTCGAGGGCGGCGCGGTCGATTCGCGCGGGCAGGTCAGGCATGTCTGCTCAGGTGGTTTCCTTCTTGGCTCCGGCCTCGATCCGCGGCAGCCCCGCCAGGAGGTCGGGCGCCGGCAGCGCAGGCGTGCCACCCGCGGCGACGCCCTTCATGCTGGCCAGCTTCAGGTCGGCCATCTCCATGAACGGCCGGATCAGGTCAATCGGGAGCGGGAAGATGGTCGTGGAGTTGTTCTCCGCGGCGATTTCCGTGACGGTCTGCAGGTAGCGGAGCTGGATGGCGCTGGGCTCGGTGGCCAGCGTGCGGGCCGCCTGCGCCAGCGTTTCGGATGCCTGCAGTTCGCCCTGGGCCGCAATGACCTTCGCGCGCCTTTCCCGCTCCGCCTCGGCCTGACGCGACATGGCACGCTTCATCTGCTCCGGCAGGTCCACGTCCTTGACCTCGACCGCCGAAACGTGAATGCCCCACGCGTCGGTCCGCTCGTCGATGATCCGCTTGAGCACGGCGTTGATCTTCTCCCGGTCGCTGAGAAGCTCGTCCAGCTCCACCTCGCCAAGGACGGCGCGGAGGGTGGTCTGCGCCAGCTGGCTGGTGGCGTAGAGGTAGTCCTCGATCTCGATGACGGCGCGGGCCGGGTCGGCCACCTTCATGTACAGGACCGCGTTCACCTTGAGGGAGACGTTGTCCCGGGTGATCACGTCCTGCGGCGGGATGTCCAGCGCCATGATCCGGAGCGACACCCGCTTCACGTGCGCGATGCCGGCGGGGAGGAAGAAGAGCCCCGGTCCCTTGGTGCCCCAGTACTTGCCCAGGAAGAACGCGACGCCCCGCTCGTACTGCTTCAGCACGCGCAGGCTGGCGAAGGAATACGCCAGGGCGAACACCAGGGCCATCAGCATGACGGGCATGACGGGTTCTCCTAGGCCGGGAAGGCCTCGACGATGACTGCCGCGCCCTGGCCGCCGCCGATACAGGCGCTGCCGAGGCCGTAGCGCTTGCCGAGCTTCCGGAGCGCGTGCAGCAGGTGGAGCGAAATCCGGGTGCCGCTCGCGGCCAGGGGATGCCCGATGGCGATGGCGCCGCCGTGGAGGTTGGTGCGGGCGCGGTCGAGGCCGAGCTCCTTCTCGACGGCCACGTACTGTGCGCTGAACGCCTCATTCACCTCGACGAGGTCCATCTGGTCGAGCGTCATGCCCGCCTTGGCCAGCGCCTTCCGCGCCGCCGGCGCGGGGCCGATGCCCATGTACTTGGGCTCCACCCCCGCGATGCCCCACGACACCAGCCGCCCGATGGGCTTGAGTCCCCTGGCCGCGCCCTCGCCGGCCAGCACCACGGCGGCGGCGCCGTCGCAGATGCCGGAGGCGTTGCCGGCGGTCACCACGCCGTCCTTCTTGAAGTAGGGCGCCAGCTTGGCCAGCCCGTCCGCCGTGGTGTCGGGCCGCATGTGCTCGTCGGCGCCCCAGGGCTCATCCTGCTTCGTCTTGCGGTTCTTGATCGGAATCGGCGCGAGTTCATCGGCAAAGAAGCCGCCGTCCCACCCCGCCTTGGCCCGCTGCTGGCTGGTGAGCGCGTACGCGTCCACCTCCGCCCGGGAGATCTTGTACTTGTCCGCCAGGTTCTCCGCGGTCTCCGCCATCGAGAAGCCGCACTGCGGGTCCTTCAGCGACTCCCAGAGCAGGTCCTCGAACGGCGGCGCCGGCCCGAGGCGGAGGCCCCAGCGCGCGCCGCGCACCACGTGCGGGGCCTGGCTCATCGACTCAGCTCCCCCGGCGAGCACGATCTTCGACTCGCCGAGGAGGATCTGTTGGGCGCCCTGGATGATGGACTCGAACCCCGATCCGCACAGGCGGTTGACCGTGACGGCGGGGGTCTCGATGGGGAGGCCGGCCCGGAGCGCCACATGCCGGGCGAGGTAGATGGCGTCGGCGCTGGTCTGGAGCGCGTTGCCAAAGACGACGTGGTCCACGGCCGCCGGCTCGACGCCGGCCTTGGCCAGAGCGTGCTGGGCGGCGAACACGCCTAAGGTGGTGGCAGTGAAGTCCTTGAGTGTGCCGCCAAAGGTGCCGAACCCGGTCCGGGAGCCGGACAGGAAGAGAACGTCGGATTGCTGGCCCTGCGTTTTCATCGGAACGCCCTTCACGAAAGAGGGTCGGACAAGGCCCGAAAGATGGCCCGGTCCGACCCCCCATTCAAGGAAGGTGACCTCCGCGCTTACCCGGGTCCGCTAGTTGGGCGCCGCCGGCGGGGGCTGCCAGATATCGTAGAGAATCTTCCACTGTCCGTCGGCCGCGCGGACCCAGGTCACCAGATACCGCCCGGATGCGCTGATCGGTTCCTTGCCTGCCCGCTGCCCGGTGCTGTTCCAGGTGCCGACGTCCACCGCCAGATCGCCCTGGATCTGCAGGTGCTCGACCGTGAGGACATGGACGAGCTGCCGATACCCCTCCGGCCAGACGAACAGGTGGCCAATGGCGGCGGGCCCTTCGACCTGCCGCCGCCCGGGGGGGAATGCGATCGCGGAGTCGACATACGCATTGGCCAGCGCGAGGGTGTCGTTCCGGAGATACGCGGCCGAGAAGGCGCGGCCTGCCGCGGCGATGGCAATGCTGTCCGACCGGTACGTGGCCTGTCCTTGGAGGGCAGGCGCCGCGGCGGGAACGGTCAGGACGGCCACCAACCAGAGTGACCTCATGCCTTCTTGACGAGCCGAATCAGGAAGAGGAGGATCACCGCACCGGCGGTGGCGCTGATCAGGGTACCGATGAGGCCGACCGGCAGGATGCCGAGGAGGCCGAACACCCAGCCACCCACGAAGGCGCCGATGACGCCGAGGACCAGGTCACCCACCAGGCCGAACCCGCCGCCCTTCATGATCTTGCCTGCCAGGAATCCCGCCACGACGCCGATGATGAGGAACACGATCAGGCTCTGGGTGCCCATGGGGTATCCTCCCGAAAGGGAACTGCGGCATCGCCCGGGATGGGCGGTGCGGATCCTGACCCAAGGTACAGTCCGGCCGCCACGGCGTCAGGGGGCATGGCCCGGCTTCGGGGCGGGGTGGACGCCCAGTACCCGCTCGATCCGGCGGTCGGGGATCAGCCAGATCAGCGCCACCGCGATGTACAGCCCGCCCGCCAGCCAGGTCGCCACGAACGACGCCGCGATGCCGCAGACATAGAGGGCGAGCGACAGGTTGCCCTTCCGGTCCATGCCGATCGCCTTGGCAAGGAGCGAGTCGCGTCCCTCCACCCGCAGGGTGGCGCGGACCAGGAGGGTGTACGAGATGGCGGCCATGAGCAGCACGACGCCGTAGAGCGCCATGGTGTCCGGGGCGAAGTGGTTTTCGCCCATCCAGGCGGTCACGAACGGGATCAGCGAGAGCCAGAAGAGCAGGAAGAGGTTGGCCCAGAGCATCCCGCCGCTGACGCGGTGGATCACGTGCAGCATGTGGTGGTGATTGTTCCAGTAGATCCCGAGGTAAATGAAGCTCAGCACGTAGCTCAGCAGCACGGGCAGGAGCGGGCGGAGCGCCTCGAAGGTGGCGCCGTGCGGCACCTTCAGCTCCAGCACCATGATCGTGATGATGATGGCCAGCACGCCGTCGGTGAAGGTCTCCAGCCGTCCCGTGGTCATGCGCGGCCCGTCAGTTGGGCTTCGGCGTGTTCGAGCCGCGTACCGTCATGGTGACCCGGACCGCGCGGCCGGTCGGCGCGCCGGTGACCCAGATGTCGTATTCGCCCTCGATGGTGGTCCGCACCTCCCAGGTGCTGCCGCCCTGGACCCCGCCGCTCATCAACTGGCCCATGTAGGGAAGCTGGGTGCCCGAACTCCTCGGTCGAAGCTGGAGCTGGATGCCGCCGACATCGGTCGTGGCCCAGTAGAGGCAGCCCGCCTTCAGCGTGACACGGGTCCGCTCGCCGGACGAGGTGAACTCGGTGGCGAGCACGGTGGTCCCGACCGCGGTCGGGCAGGGGCCGGTCGAGGTGGCCGCGGCCGTGGGTGCGGGGGCGGCTGCCGTGCCGGATTGGCTGCCCGAACTGCATGCGGTCACCAGGGCGAGGCAGAAGAGCGAAGGGGCGCGCATACTGTGCTCCGGGGGAGAGGGAGAACTTGAAATCTAGGGTCGTGGCTTGACGGTGGGGAGAATCAGGAGCATCTTGGTCGCAATCAAAAAACTATTTGAGACTCATTATCACGTATGCGCTTCTCCTCTTTTCTCACCCGCGTCGGCCTGGCCGGCATCTTCTTCTTCCTCATCAAGGGGCTCATGTGGCTCATCATCCCGGCGCTGCTGGTGGCGCTCCAGTGAACACCGCCGACAGCACGGGCACCACGCTGACGCTGCGCGAGAGCACCACCGAGCACCACCGGCGCGCGGAGCAGCACCCCTTCCAGCAACAGATGGTGCGCGGCGCGCTTCCGCGGGCGATGTACGTCCGCTGGCTCGGGCAGATGCTGCAGCTGCACGCGGCGCTCGAGGCGCACCTCGACCACCTCGTGGCCCGTCATCCGCAGTTCAAGTCGGTCTTCAACGACGAGCGGCGCAAGGTGTCGGCGCTCCGGGCCGATCTCGACTACTTCGGCGGTGCCGCCGACCAGGCGCCTCTCCCTGCGACGCGGAGCCTCATGCGCGAAATGGACCGCCTGGCCGCCGACCGGCCGCTGAGTCTGCTCGGTATCCTCTACGTCCTGGAGGGGAGCACCAACGGGTCGAAGTTCATCGCGCGGCGGGTGCGGCCGGCCTACGAGCTCCCCGCCACCGGCGAGGGCAGCGCCTACCTCGACCCCTACGGCGACCTCCAGCCGGTACGCTGGCAGGAATGGAAGGCGGCCGTGGACGCCCTCGGCCTTTCCCCGGAGGCGGTCGAGCCAATGGCAGCCGCCGCCCGGCGGACCTTCGACGCCATGCACGACCTCGGTGGTGAACTCCTGCTGGCGGCCTGAGCCCATGCCTCAGCGTCGGTGCTCAACCCCGGTATACAACGTGAGAGTCACGCCCAGCGCATTGACGTACTGCGGCGAGCAGGTGCTGCAGTCCTGGTACAGGTAGTAGAGCGCAACGGACGCCCGGCGCCGGGCCTGCCAGAGGACGCCCAGGGCATACTGCTCCTCGTTCCAGGAGTCCTTGGCCCAGTCGTAGAAGAACTCCGCTGACGCGTATGGGCTCAGGTGCACGTCGCCGGCCGTCAGGTCGGCCTGGACCGTCAGTCGGTTCCGGTAGCGCGTGGAGTAGACCCCGTCCACCCACCGGAACTCGAAGCGGTTGCGGTCGGCGAGGAGCCAAGTCTTGGCGGGTCGGTTCCTGAAGGTCCCGTCGGCGACCAGGCGGTTCTCGTACTTGTCCCCACTCGCCTGCCTGGTGTCGAGGTATTCGTAGCCAGTGCCCAGCACCAGCGCGTGTTCGGCGTCCGGGTCGATGCCGATCAAGTGCTCCTTGCGGATGGCTCCCGCCTGGTAGCCCAGGCGGACGCCGAGGCCGAGCTGGTCGTAATCGTAGTCCACCCCGCTCTTGAGCTGGCTGTACAGCTGGGCGCTGAGTGGGGAGGCGAGTTGGTGCCGTACTACCAGCGCCGGCCAGAACTGGCCCTCGGTCGAAGGTCCCTGCGCGGCCGCCGTCCCCGCGCCCGCGGAGAGAAGCGCGAGTGCGAGGCCCCAGCCCTTCACCAGGCGGCCTTGAGGAGCGCAGAGGCCACCTCGGCGGTGCTGCCCCTGCCACCCAGGTCCGGCGTGAGCGGCCCGCTGGCCGCCACCCGTTCCACCGCCCGCTCGAGCCGGGCCGCTCCCTGGATGCATCCCAGCTGCTCCAGCATCAGCGCGCCGGTCAGCACCGTCGCCATCGGATTGGCCACGCCCTTGCCCACCAGGGTCGGCGCCGAGCCGTGCACCGGCTCGAACAGTCCGGCGCGCCCCGGGTGGAGGTTGGCGCTCGCCGCGATGCCCAGACCGCCGATCAAGCCGGCCCCGAGGTCCGACAGGATGTCGCCGTAGAGGTTGGTGGTGACGATGACCTGGAACCGCTCCGGCTCCCGCACCAGTTCCAGCGCCAGCGCGTCCACGTAGCGGTGCTCCCGCTGGATGCCTGGATACTGGTCGCCGATTTCCTGGAAGAGCCGCCCCCAGATCCGCTGGAACTGGATGGCGTTGGACTTGTCGCTCATGGTGACGCGCGTCTTGCCGTGCGCCGCCGCCCAGGCGAACGCCGCCTCGATGATCCGCGCGACGCCCTTGCGCGTGTTGATCTCTTCCGAGACGTGCACCTCATCCGGCGTGCCCACGCTCTCGGACCGGCCCTTGCCGAGATACTGCCCCTCCGTGTTTTCCCGGAAGATGACGAAGTCGATGGCGGTGCTGCCCCCGTCGGAACGGCGGTCGGTGCGCAGCGGCGACAGGCGGGGGTGGAAGAGGCGGGTGGGCCGGAAGTTGATGTACAGGTCGAGCCGGAAGCGGAGCCCGAGCAGGATGTCGCGGGCATGCTCGTTGCCCGGCACCCGCGGGTCGCCCAGCGCGCCCAGGAGGATCGCGTCCGGATCGTCGCGCAGGTGCTCGAAGGCCTCGTCGGGAAGGGTCTCGCCGGTCGTGAGGTAGTGGTCGGCAGACCAGGGCAGGCGCTCCACGTCCAGCGTCAGTCCCTCGGCGCGAGCCGCCGCCTCGATGACGGGCAGCCCCGCGTCAATGACCTCCGGCCCGATACCGTCGCCGGCGATGATGGCGATCTTTGCGCGCTTCACGCCACTCCTCCGTGGGCTTCCTCGCCGCAGCTGACGCAGTAGCGCCACCCGACGTCCATGTCCGCGCCGCAGTTGCGGCAGGTGCCCACGTCCTGCCCCATCCCGCAGTGCGGGCAGAAGTTGATCATCATCCGGGGGGGCAGCAGCCCGCCGCAGAAGGGGCAACGCACCTGCGCCTTGTCGGGATCCGAGGGCCTGGCCGGCAGGTCCGTATCCGAGACAGCATCGGCCTTTCGTTCGGTGATGACGCTGGCATTCGCCTCGAATACCGGGTCCGGGAGCCAGGCGTCCTCGGTGTCGGCCTCCGGCTCGCCCACGCCGGGCACCTCCTCCTCGTCGGCGTCGTCCTCCACCGCCTCGGCCCCCTCGACCGGCGCCTGGCGCCCGGGCGGCGCGTAGCGCTCCTCGGGCCGGTCGTCCCGCGCGGCGATCAGGGGATCGGTGCGGAGCACGACGTGGGTGTCGCCATACACGCGGAGGAGCGCCAGGTCCGGGAGCGGCTTCGCGAGTTCCGCCTGCAACGCCGCTTGCGTGGCTGCGTCGGCCTGCACGAAGCCGCCTTCGCCAGCGCAGAGCCGGAGGATGAGGGTCTCGTAGTCCTCGCTGGTGTCCACGCCCAGCTCCCGCCGGACCAGCCGGTAGGGGACCACCGCGTCCATGAGTTCGTTGATGGAGATCGGTTCGTGCAGCCGCGGCGGACTGGCGGCCGCGAGCACTCGGGCGAGGAGCCGGAAGAGGGGGTCGAGGGTGGTCACGAAAGGAATCTCACCGCCCTGGCCTCGGCCCGCCAGATATGTCGGTTCGAGGACGTTCGTCGGCCTCCTCGGGTTGGTCCTCCGGGCAGGACGTCACCCCGGCGCAGGCCGGGGTCCAGTGGTCCGGCACTCTGGATCCCGGCTTTCGCCGGGATGACGGCCTTCCGGACCAATCCCTTCGTCGGCCTTGATCGGGTCGAACAAGCGCTTGGCGATGTGGGAGGAAGGGGATCGTCGGCGCAGAAAGTTCGCAGGGGAGCGGGGTGGCGTGGTTAGAGAACTTCCGGAGCCGACGACCCCAACGACCACATCTGCTCCCCGATCTCACCTCAAGTGCCGGAGGAGCAAGCGGGTCGAGGGGCGCGTTACTCGACGTCTCTCAATTCGATGATCTCGTTGCGTGCGAGGCGATCGGCAAGCCGCGTGTATGCCGCGTCGGCGTCGTAATCGAGGTACTGCCCCCGACTCCGCTTGCCGGCGAGCCATTCGTCGAAGCCCGAGGCCACCGCGCCGTCCGAGGTGCGCTGGTCGGTGGCGGCCAGGACGGCCAGGTCGTTGGCGTACTCGTTCTTGGCGTGGCCCTGGTGCCCGCGCACCCACGTCCACTGCACCTCGTGCTTGCCGGCCGACGACACCAGCTGCTGCCAGAGCGGGAGGTTCTCGATGGGCCCGCCCTTCCGGGTCCAGCCGCGCGCCTTCCAGGCCGGCACCCATTCGCGCATGCCCTTGATCAGGTACTCCGAGTCCGACACCAGGAGCACCCGCATCCGCTGGTTCTTGCCCGCCAGGAGCTGGAGCGCCGCGATGCCACCGGCCAGCGCCATCCGGTTGTTCGTGGTGTCGGCGGCGTGGAGGAAGAAGTCTCGGCGCTGCACGCCGCCCCGGGTGGCGGTCTCGATCAGCCCGCCGGCTCCCCCCGGCGTGGCACCAGCCTGGCCGTTGCCGAGGCAGCTCTCGTCGAGATGGACCACAGCCATGGCGAGCGGTTGGGTCATTCGCCGGTCCCCAGCACCTGGAACCACTCGATTTCCTTCAGCAGGAACTCCATGGACTCTCCGGTCATCGGCAGCCGGGCGTGGAAGGCCTCGCCGCGGGGCCCCTGCGCCACCCGCCCGGCGATCACGATGTACTCCGTGCCCCTCCGCTGCAGCACCACACGGAGGCCGTTGCGGGCCGCGTGCTCCAGCTGATCGTACTTCTCGCTGTTCCAGCGCACTAGGCGGGGCTGCGGGGCCGCGGGGCAGTCCACCGGATATTCGTCATTCCGCGCTCGGCCTCACATGAAGCGAACCCACTGGCCCCTTGCACAGCCTCCCAACCACAGCCGAGGTCGGGGTCACTTCCGTTCTCAACGCTGCGATCAATTTCTCGAGTCGCGCCGGATTCACCGCCAGGAGGAGCCCCCCCGATGTCTGTGCATCGGTGAGCAGCACCCGCTCGGCTCGGGTCACCGCGTCATCGAATCGCGTCAGCGGTTCCGCCGCTTCGAGGTTGCGTGCGGTGCCGCCGGGCATCATTCCTTCCTCGGCCATCTGGCGGGCGTGCCCGAGTACCGGCACATTGTCCATCCAGAGTTCCGCGGCGAGCTTACTGCTTCGGAGGATGTTGCCGAGGTGGCCGAGGAGGCCGAAGCCGGTGATGTCGGTGGCGGCGCGGACTCCGGCAGCGCGGGCAGCGCGGGCGGCCCCGGCGTTGAGGGTGCGCATGACACGCACCGCCTCCTGGAGGTCCGACTCGGTCAGCCGGTCGCGCTTGAGTGCGGTGGTGAGGAGGCCGGTGCCGAGCGGCTTGGTCAGGACCAGGTAGTCGCCTGCCTGGCCGGCGGCGTTGGTCATCAGGTGGTCGGGGTGCGCCTCGCCGGTCACCGCCAGCCCGAACTTCGGCTCTGCGTCGTCAATGGAATGGCCGCCGAGGAGCAGGCAGCCCGCTTCCTTCGCCACCTCGGAGGCGCCCGCCAGCACCTCGCCCAGCAGCGCGAAGGGGAGCCCGGTGCGGGGCCAGGCGACGAGGTTGAGCGCAAAGAGGGGCGTGCCGCCCATCGCATACACGTCGCTGAGCGCATTGGCGGCGGCGATGGCGCCCCAGCTCCGGGCGTCGTCCACGATCGGCGTGAAGAAGTCGGTGGTGGAAATCAACGCCCGGTCGCCCGAGATCAGGAACACCGCCGCGTCATCGCGCGACGACGCGTCCACCAGTACCCGGGGGTCGCTGACGCCGGGCAGGTGACGCAGCACCTCGGCGAGGTCGGCGGAGCCGAGCTTGCAGGCGCAGCCGGCGCCGTGCGACAGCGCCGTCAGCCGGATCCTGGTCTGTTGCTCGGCCTGCAGCTCGATCATCCCTCAACCCGTCGGATTGGAGTCGCTCACGTGAGTCCAGCGGTCGC
>DAOMFQ010000074.1:0-9931 GCA_035429905.1 Gemmatimonadales bacterium | reverse complement strand
ATGCGCGACCAACATCGGGACAAGCGAGACCTGGTCAACGAGGTGACCGACCTCCGGAAACAGGTCGCCGATCTGAAACAGGCCGCCGCCGAACGCCGGCGGGTCGAGGACGGCCTTCGCCACGACCGCGAACTGTTCCGGGGACTGCTGGATCAGGCTCCCCATCCGCTCTGTCTCCTCACCTCCACCGGCTTCCCGTTGCTGGCCAATCGCGCCTTCGCAGAGTTGTTGGGTTATGCCTCCGCCGGCGAGTTGGTGCGCCTCGGCGGGGAACTGGGGCTGGTGCTCGGAGACGACGCCCTCGGTGACGGGCCCCCGTCGAGTCAGTCGAAGGAGATCACGTTTCGGCGCTACGATGGAGCCTCCCTCACGGCCCCGGTCGTCTCGGCGGTCGTTCCCCGCACCGAACTCCTGGCCATCACCGTCCTGACGCACCAGCAGCTGGCCTGACTCGCGGCACGGGTCCCGCGCGCGCTACATTGCGGCGTGACGACCCCTTCCGATGCGGCCCTGGTCCGCGCGCTCGGCCGGCGCGACCTCACCGCCTTCGCCATCAATCGCGTCATCGGCGCCGGCATCTTCGGCTTGCCGGCCCTGCTGTACGCCGGGGTCGGCCCACTGAGCGTCGCCGTGGTGCTGGTCGCCGGCCTCGTGGTGCTCGGCATTACCCTCTGCCTGGCGGAAGTCGGCAGCGGCTTCACGGCCACCGGCGGGCCCTACCTCTACGCCTACGACACGTTCGGCCCCGTCGTGGGGTTCGAAGTCGGGTGGCTGATGTGGGTCACCCAGCTGGGCGGGTTCGCCTCGGTGACGAACCTCTTCGTCAACTACATCGGGTGGTTCGCCCCCGCGGCGACGACGGGGCCGTGGCGCATCGCCATTATCTCGGCCGTCCTGGCCGGCCTCACGATCGTGAACATCCTTGGCGTCCGCCGTGCGGCGGTGGTCAACAACGTCCTCACGCTGGGCAAGCTGGTTCCCCTCGGACTGTTCGTGGTCGTGGGGCTCTTCTTCGTCGAGGGCGCGCGGCTGGTTCCTGCCTCAGTGCCGACGGCCGCCGCGATGGCCGGCGCCGTCCTCCTGGCCATCTATTCCTTCACCGGATTCGAGGTCCTCGCCGTGCCGGGCGGTGAGGTGCGGGACCCCGCGCGCACCATTCCGTTTGCGCTCCTGGCGGGGTTGGCCATCGTGGCGGTGATCTATGCCGGGGTGCAGGTCGTGGCCGTCGGCACGCTGCCCGATCTCGGAAGCTCCACGCGTCCCCTCGCCGATGCGGCGGGCCATGTCTTCGGCCGCCCCGGCTCGCTGGTGATGGTGGTCGGCGCCCTGCTCTCCACCCTCGGCGTGGCGCACGCGATCCTGCTCGCGGCGGGGCGCATGCCATTCGCCATGGCAGAGCGCCGGCAGCTTCCCGCGGCCATCGCGGCGGTGCACCCCCGCTTCCGCTCGCCGCACGTGGGGCTGCTCGTCTCCGCGGCCGGCATGCTGGTCTTCACGATCGTCACCACCTTTGCGTCGGCCGTGACGATCACCGTCGGCCTCCGCGTCATCATCTATATCGTGACCTGCGCCGCGCTGCCGGTGCTGCGGCGGCGCGCGGGCAGGGCGCCAGCCACCTTCCGCGCCCCGGCCGGGACGCCGCTCGCGGTGGGCTGCATCGTGGTCTGCCTTGGCCTGCTCGCGTCCCGCCCCTGGCCCGACATCATCCAGCTGGCAATCGTCCTGGCCGTCGGGTTGATGGCGTGGGCCGGCGCCACGAACTTCGGGCGGCGGTAGCCCGCCTCGCTGGGGCCTCGTGCGGGGCGCGCCTGACGTTGCATATTGAGGGCGACCGGCTGGATCGACACTCGTCCACCCCCTGGGACATCGAGACGCCCCGATGCACGAACGCCTGGAAGCGCTGGTGAACCGGCTCCCGCCGGGGCGGTGGCGTCGGTTCGCGTCGATCGGCGCGGGCCTCTGGCTGTTGTGGATCCTCGCCGGATTCCTGCTGGTGCCCTGGATCGTGCGGCGGCAGGTCATCGGGCGCGCCGCCGAAACCCTGCACCGGCAGGCCACGGTGGCCAAGGTGCGTTTCAATCCCTTCACGCTCGAAACGCGCCTGATCGGCTTCGCGCTGCAGGACCGCGACAACACCCCGCTTGCCGCCTTCGACACCCTGCTCGTCAACCTGGAACTGGCGAGCGTGCTCCACCGGGCGCTCGTGCTCAAGGAGTTCCGGGTGGTGCGGCCGGTGCTGACCGCGCGGATCATGCCGGACGGACGCCCCGCCATCGCGGACCTCTTCGAGCAGGATTCCGCTGCCGCCACTCCCCGTGACACCACGCCGAAGGCCCCGCCACGGCTCAAGGTCCGCCTCTTCTCGGTGTCGGCCGGGACCGTCACCTTCGTCGACGAATCGCGCGCCCCTCGGTACACCGAGCTCTTCGAGGACCTCGGCCTCACCCTCGAGGGCTTCTCCACGCTCCCGCGCGAGGAAGGGGACCACATCCTCACGGTCAGCTTTGCGACCGGGGCGGAGTTGCGGTGGTCCGGGACCGTGGTGATGCAGCCGCTGACGCTGGCCGGGCGGATCGGGATGTCCGGCCTTGTGCTCCCTCGCCTGTCCAGGGTGCTCGGCGACCGCTTTCCCCTTGCCATCACGCAGGGTCGGGGCGCCGCCACCTTCGACTACCTAGTGGACCAGGCCCCGGACGGCGCGCTCCAGGTTGTGCTTCGGGACGGGAGCATCGACCTGACGGACATCGCGATGCGGCCGCCGGCCGCGGAGTCCGACTGGGTGCGCGTGGCCCTCGTGGAGGCGAGCGGCCTCCGGCTGGCCTGGCCGCAGCGGGCGGCAGCGCTCGATCTCCTGCGCGTGACCGGTCCGTGGGTCGCCGCCACGCGACTCGCCGACTCCACGATCGACTGGATGCCGATCTTCGAGGCGCTGCGACCCGGCGATTCCGCCCGGGTGGACAGTGGGCCGCCGTGGAGTGGCATGCTCACCGCACTTGAGATCGCCGGTGGTGGCGCCCACCTGGTGGACCGGACGGTGCGCCCCGCGGCCGTGCTCGACCTCTCGGCGATCACCGTGCGGCTCGATTCCATCCGCACCGATCCCGCCACCCGGATCGGCGTCGAGGCCAGTGCCAGCGTGGGACCGAAGACCACCTTCGTGGCCAGGGGCGGGATGACTCGCGAGCCGTTCACGGCCGACCTCGACGTCGCGCTGGCCGGGCTTGAGCTCCCGCGCGCCCAGCCGTACCTGGGTGAGTCGCCGCCGATTTCACTGACTTCGGGACGTGCGTCGGTGAGCGGGAAGGTGCGAGTGCAGCCGGGGAAGCCGGCGACGACGTTCGAGGGGTCTGCCTCGATCGGCGGACTCGAGGTGGTCACGCCGGACGGCGGGCGGTTGATCGCGTGGGAATCCACACGGTTCAAGGGCATCCGGGTCACGACCGCCCCGGACCTTGCCCGAATCCGGAGCATCGAGGTGGTGAAGCCGTTCATCCGGGTGGCAATCACTCGCGACCAGCAGGTCAACCTCTCGGCGCTCGCTGCGCTGATGCCGGCGGACACGACGCGGCCGACCTTCCCCTACGAAGTCGTCGAGGTCTCCATCAAGGACGCCGAAGTCGACTTCGAGGACCTGAGCCTGATCCTGCCCTTCCGGACCCGCATTCACTCGGCGACCGGTTCCCTCAAGGACGTGGCCTCTTTCGGCGGCACACCCGGTTCGCTGGAATTCGAGGGCATGATCGACGACAACGGCCGGGCGCGCGCCACCGGGTCGATCCACCTGTCCGATCCCTACGCCGCCACCGAGATCAACGCCGATTTCCGGAACGTATCCCTGCCGACGCTCAGTCCGTATTCCCTGGAGTTCGCCGGCTACCCGGTGACCAGGGGCACGCTGGATCTGGCCCTCGAGTACCGGATCCAGGACAAGAAGCTCACCGCCAATCATCACATCGTGGCCTCGGACCTCGAGCTCGGCGAAAAGGCCGAGGGCGGGGCGATGCCGGGGTTCGCGGTCAAACTCGCGCTCTCGCTCCTCAAGGACAGCCAGGGAAAGATCAAGCTCGACGCGCTGGTCGAGGGCACCGTGGACGACCCGCAGTTCCGCTACAGCGAGGTCGTCTGGCAGGTGTTGAAGCAGATGCTGGGGAAGATCGCGACGGCGCCGTTTCGGTTCCTCGGCAACCTCCTGGGCATCGGGGGCGACGACGTGGAGCTGGTCGACTTCGACCCGGGAAGGGCTGACGTCATCCCGCCCGAGAAGCAGAAACTCGACACCCTCGCCGCCGAGCTGGGCCGGCGGCCGGAACTCACCATCTCGGTCGAGGGGCGCTACGACTCGATTTCAGACGTCGAGGCGATCCGGGAGGCCCAGCTCCGCGCCCTGATCGAGGCGCGTCGCGAAGGTGCGGCATCGGCAACGAAACGACAGGACACGACCGCCACGGCGCTCGGAGCCATTCTGGAGGCGCTGTACGTGGCGCAGTTCTCGAAGCCGGGGCTCGACAGCCTTCGGGCCTCGTTCGCGGCGGACTCCACGACGACGAAGTACTTCACCGAGCTCCGCGGCCGGCTCCTGGCCGCCCAACCGGTGGCGCCGGGTGCGCTGGAGCAGCTCGGCCGAGACCGCGCCGCGGCGGTGGCAGGCGTCCTCCTGGCCCGTGGCACGATGGACTCCTCGCGCGTGACGGCCACCGATCCCGCCCCGGTCCAGCGGAAGAAGGCCGGCTCCTCGCGGGTGCCCTCTGAAATGAGCATGGACGCGCACTAGCCGCGCGCCTGATTTCCCCTCCACGACGGAGCGTTCCATGGGTCGTTCGCTGCTCGGGGTCCTCGCCGGTTTCGTCGTCGCCGTGGTCGTCATCATGGTGGTCGAGATGGTCGGGATGAAGGTGTATCCGCTTCCCGCCGGGGTGGACCCGACCGATCCGGCCGCGTTGCAGGCGCTGATGCCGACGCTGCCGCTCGGATCGTTCCTCTTCGTCCTCGCCTCCTGGTTGCTCGGCACCGGCGCCGGCGCGGTCGTGGCCCAGCGCGTCTCGAAGGCCGCGAGCCGCGTTCCCGGGCTGACCCTGGGCGGCCTGGTCCTGGCGGCCGCGCTCTACAACATGTGGGTCATTCCGCACCCGACCTGGTTCGTGGCCGCCTCCGTTTTCGGCATCGCCGCAGTGGCGGCGCTGGCGTCGAAGCCGCACGCCGCACCCGCGGCGGGCGCCTGAGGGCCCCGCGCGTCCGGCTCCTCGCCGGCGCACTGCTCCTGGCACTGGCGGTCTATGCGAGCAGTTTCGTCATTTCGTATGGCGATCTCTTCCGGCGCGAAGACCCGCTCCTCCGCACCGACTACGCGCGCCTCACCTCCGCCAAGGTGGCGGCCGTGGAGCCGGCCATCGGCGTGGAACAGCTGCAGGCGGTCCTGGCCGACGCGGCCGCGCGGGGACTCACGGTGTCCATCGCGGGGAGCCGGCACAGCCAGGGCGGGCACACCTACCGCGCCGGCGGGGTCGTGCTCGACATGCGGAGCTTCAACAAAGTTCTGGCTGTCGACACGGTGGGCCTGCTGGTCACGGTGCAGAGCGGCGCCACCTGGGACGAGGTGCAGCGGGCCATCGCGCCGCTCGGCCTGGCGCTTAAGGTGATGCAGTCGTCGAACATCTTCACGGTCGGCGGGACGCTCAGCGCGAACGCCCACGGCCGTGACATCGACGTCATGCAGGAAGTGCAGGTCGTGCAGCGCTTCCACCTCCTGCTGGCCGACGGACGCGTCGTCGAGGTCAGCCGCGACACGAACCCCGAGCTGTTCTCGCTGGTCATCGGCGGCTACGGGCTCTACGGCGTCATCCTCGACGTGACCCTGCGCGTCACCCGGGACGAGCTCTACGAGCAGCGCGCCGTCACGATGGACTACACCGCCTTCCCCGCGTATTTCGCCGAGCACATCAAGCCCGATAGCGGGGTGGCGCTCATGCTGGTGCGCCCCTCCATCGATCCGGACCCGTCCTCCTTTCTCCGCGAGCTCGTGGTCGTGACATGGCGGCGCGCGCCGGCCGGGACGCAGGGAAGCTTCGCGCTGACCGAGGAGCGTCACGTGTGGCGAGACCGCTTCTTCCTCGGGCTTTCACGGAAGTTTGACTGGGCCAAGGCGCTCCGGTGGCGGTTGCAGACCCGGGTCGAGCTCGGCGCCGGCGAGGCGCGGGTCGTGTCGCGCAACAACGCCATGCGGCCGCCGCTGGCGCCGCTCGAACTGCTGCAGTATCGCTCCGGCAAGGACACGGACATCATCCAGGAGTACTTCGTGCCCATCGAACGGTTCGTGCCGTTCATGGACCGCTTCCGCGAGATCCTCGTGGCCGGTCGCATGAACGTGCTGAGCTCGACGGTGCGGTACGTCGCGGCGGACTCCACCCCGGTGCTGGCCTACGCCCCCGACAAGGACGTGTTCGCCATCATCCAGATGAGCAACGTGGGGCTTTCTCCGGCAGGGCAGGCCCATGCCGAGGCCGTCACCCGGCAGCTGGTCGACGCGGCGATCGAGAACGGCGGCACCTACTACCTGACCTACCAGCTGTACCCGACCCCCGAGCAGCTCTACCGGGCCTATCCCCGCGCGGGGACGGCGTTCGAGCGGAAGCGCTTCTACGACCCGCAAGAGCGATTCTCCAGCCAATTCTACGAGCGGTATGGCCATGCCCGACCGGAGTGAGCCCGTGCGACCCAGGCGCCGACTCGTGGACCGACTCATCATCGTGGCGGCGGCGACCCTGCTCGCGGCCGCCGGATGGCTCTTCTGGTACGAACCGCCCTACGGCGGCACCCTGGTGGCGGCCTCACCGCGTACGCTGATCTTCGGCCACCGCGGCTTCGGCGACCACGCCCCCGACAACAGCCTCTATGCGGTGGAGCGGGCGCTCGATGCAGGGGTGGACGGGGTGGACGTGGACGGGCAATTCACCCGGGACAGCGCGCTCGTGGTGTTCCACGACCTCAGCGTGGACCGCCTGACCGCTGACACCGGGCGCGTGAGCGGCAAGACTCTCGCCGAGATGCTGGCGCTCGACCTGGGCCCCAAGGCGGATTCGGCGATGACCGGCGCCTTCGTGCATACGTTCGAAGACTTCGTCCGCACGGTCACGGGGCGCGGGGGCATCCTGATGGTGGAACTCAAGGTGCCGGGCTCGGGGCGCACCGGCATCGAGGAGCGCGCGGTGGAGATCATCCGGAAGTACGACGCGCACGCCAGCGTGGTGCTCAGCTCGTTCAATCCGCTGGTGCTCTACCGCCTGAAACGGCTCGATCCGGAAGTCCGTACGGCGTTCATCTTCATGGACACCAACTGGAACCCGGAGCTGCTCGCCGAGATCAAGCCGGGCGACGAAGTGGACCTGCCGTGGCCCCTCAGGCAGGAATGGATCCGGCGGGCGGTGCGGAAGGTCATCCGCCCGGATCTCCTCAGCATCAATCACGAAGTGGACCAGGCCACGCTGGATCGCCTCCTCGCGAAGGGGTGGCCGGTGTTCATCTGGGCCCCGAACGACGAGGCGAGCATCCGGCACGCGCTCGACAAGCACCCCTACGGAGTCATCTCCGACGAGGCGGTGCTCGCCCTCCGACTGCGGGGCCCGTGACCGCTGGCGGCCCGGCCGCCCCCCCGC
The DNA here is from genome assembly GCA_035429905.1 of Gemmatimonadales bacterium. Taxonomy (GTDB): domain Bacteria; phylum Gemmatimonadota; class Gemmatimonadetes; order Gemmatimonadales; family GWC2-71-9; genus SPDF01. Next base: position 2,282 of record DAOMFQ010000074.1, on the reverse strand, counting down.
CAGATTCCCGTTCCCCCGCGCCCTTCCGGAGTCCGCTCATGGGATTCGCCCTGCTGGCCCTGGCGCTGCTGCTCGTCTATGGCGTCTTCACGTTCAACGTGCTGACGCGGCTCCGGCAGCTCGCCGCGAACGCGTGGGCGGACATCGACGTCCAGCTCAAGCGCCGTCACGACCTGGTCCCCCAGCTTGTGGCCACGGTCAAGGGCCATGCCGGCTACGAGCGCGGCACCCTCGACGCGGTGGTGGAGGCGCGGAACCGCGCCGTGCAGGCAGGCGGCCCCGCGGCGGCCGGCGAGGCCGAGCGCGTGCTGGCGGGCGCGCTGCGGCAGGTGTTCGTGCTGGCGGAGGCCTATCCCGAACTCCGCGCCGGCGAGAGCTACCTCGGGCTGCAGAAGAACCTGACCGAACTCGAAGACCACATCCAGAACGCGCGCCGCTACTACAACGCGGTGGTCCGCGACTTCAACACCAAGATCCAGCAGTTCCCATCCAACCTGGTGGCCGGCCCGTTCGGCTTCCGGGCCGCGGAATTCTTCGGCCTGAGCGATCGCGCCGAGGGCGCCGTGCCGTCCATCGACCTGGGTGGCTCGACGTGAGGCCGCTCGCCGCCCTGCTCGCGCTCCTGCTCGTCGCGGCCCCGGCCTCGGCGCAGCGGTCGCTCGCCATCCGGCACTTCGATGCGGTGGTCGCCGTGAACCGGGACGGCACGGTGGACGTCACCGAGACCATCACCGTCGAGTTCACCGGGAAATGGAACGGGGTGTACCGGACGGTGCCGGTCAAGTACCACACGCCGCAGGGGTTCTCGTGGACGCTCCGCCTGGACGACGTGAGCGCCACCGACGGGCAGGGCACTCCGCTCAAGGTGGAACGCCAGCGGGAACGCCATTACATGAAGTTCAAGCTCTGGGTGCCGGGCGCGGAGGACGCCACCCGCACGGTGGTGTTCCGGTACCGCGCGGTGAACGGGCTGCGCTTCTTCGAGGACCACGACGAGCTCTACTGGAATCTGACGGGCGACGAGTGGGACGTGCCGATCGAGGCGGTCACCGCGCGCATCGAGCTGCCGCAGGGGGCGACCGGCATCCGCGCCATCGCCTTCAACGGAGCATACGGCTCCACCGCCCAGGAGTCCGAGGTGGCGATCGAGGGGCACACCGTCCGGATCACGATGCCCCATCCCCTCGGCTTCCACGAGGGGGTCACCGGCGTCGTCGGATGGGACAAGGGCGCCGTCGTGGCCCCGACGGCTACCGACCGGACGGTCGGCTTCCTGGCGAGCAACTGGCCCCTGGCCATCCCGATTCCCGTCTTCCTCGGAATGCTCCTCCTCTGGCGGCGGGTCGGGCGCGACCCGGAGGAGCGCCCCGTGTCGGCGCAGTACGAGCCGCCCGGTGGGCTGACTCCCGCGGAGGCCGGCACCCTGCTCGACGAGACGGTCGACATGCGGGACATCACCGCCACCGTGGTGGACCTGGCCGTCGGCGGGCACCTCAAGATCGAGGAACGGGAGGAGAAGCACCTCTTCGGCCTCATCTCGAACACCGACTACGTCTTCCACCGCCTGGACCCGAAGGCGGGCGCGCGGGCGCTCGAGCCGCACGAGCAGGCGGTGCTCGACGGGCTGTTCTCGGGCGCCGCGCAGAGCGTCAAGCTCTCCGACCTGGACAACGAGTTCTACACCCACCTGCCCGGCATCCGGAGCGGGGTGTACGAACGGCTGATCGCGCGCGGCCTGTACCGGTCCCGCCCGGACCACGTGAAGGGGCGCTGGATCGGCGGCGGCGTCGTGCTGGGCGCCATGATCACGTTGCTCGGGGTCGCGGTGGGGACGGCGCGGTTCAACCTCACCCCGCTCCCGATCTTCATCGGCGGGTTCCTGAGTGCGGCCATCGTGGCGCTCTTCGGACGCATCATGCCGGCCCGGACCGTGGCGGGGGCGCGCGCCTACGAAGGAACCCGCGGCTTCGAGGAGTTCCTCCGGCGGGTGGAGAGCGACCGGTTCGCGCGGGTCGTCAAGACGCCGGAGATGTTCGAGCGCTTCCTGCCCTACGCGATGGCTTTCGGGGTGGAAAAGAAGTGGGCCAGCGCGTTCCAGGACATCGTGCGGGAGCCGCCTGCCTGGTACGTGGGGAACAACGCCATCGGCTTCAACCCCGCAGGCTTCACGGGCCGACTCGGGGCACTCTCCACCCGGGCGGCGAGCACCATGAGCTCGTCGCCGAGGAGCTCGGGCGGCTCCGGGTTTGGCGGTGGCGGGAGTTCGGGCGGTGGCGGCGGAG
>DAOMFQ010000073.1:2884-9972 GCA_035429905.1 Gemmatimonadales bacterium | reverse complement strand
TTGGCGGTGGAGGAGCAGTTCTACCTGGTGTGGCCCCTGGTCGTCTGGTTCGTCGGGCGCCGGGGCCTCACCAACCTCTGCCTCGTCACGATCCTGGGTACGCCATTCATCCGGCTGGGCCTGCGGCTCGCAGGCGCGGGCCCCAACCCTGCGTACGTGTTCACGATTGCCCGGTGGGATGCCCTCGCGGCCGGCGCGCTGGTGGCCCTGCTCATGCGCGATGACGGGGGGAGGCGGTTGCTCGTGGCGTGGCGGGGTCGCGTGGCCAGCCTGGCGGGGGCGGCGCTGGTGGCGCTCGTCGTCGCCGAACGGGGATTCCATTCGTTCGAGTTGTGGGTCCAGGTGATCGGCCAGAGCCTCATCGCACTGCTCTCGGCGAGCCTGATCGCCTACGCGGTGGAGGAGGGGCCGGAGGCGCCGCGACGGCTCCAGGCGTGGCTCTCATTGGACTGGCTGCGCACCGCCGGGAAGTACAGCTATGCCATGTACCTGTTCCACCAGCCCATTCAGCAGTTCCTGACGCCGTTCCTTGGAGAGGCGGTGCGGGGTGCGGACACGCCGTGGCGCCTGGCCCGGCTCTCATTGTACATCCTCCTCGTGCTGGCCCTCACCTTCCTCGCGTCCCTGGCCTCCTGGCGGCTCATCGAGAAGCCGTGCCTCGACCTCAAGGATCGCATTGCGCCTCGAGCAGCCTGACCCGGGCCGTCAGTCCGCCCGCAGGACCGCGCCCTTGAGGTAGCCGGTTTCGGGAATGGTGATGATCTCGGGGTGGTCGATCGCCTGGCCCAGGACACGCTCCAGCGTCAGCCGGCGGCCGCTGTCCGCGGCCGCATCCGCGAGCATCTTGAGGAATTCGGCGCGGTGCAGGTGGTAGGAGCAGGACGCGCTCAACAGCACGCCGCCCGGGGCCAGGATCCGCATCGCCCGCAGGTTGACCTCGGCGTACCCGCGAAGCGCCTGCCCCAGCGCCCCCCGGTGCTTGGCGAACGCCGGCGGGTCCACCACCACCATGTCGAAGCGGCGGCCCGCGCGCTCCCAGGCCCGCAGCGCCTCGAAGGCGTCGCCCTCCACCCAATCGATATTGCCCAGCCCGTTCAACACCGCGTTCTCGGTGCCGCGCGCGAGCGCGTCCCGGCTGGCGTCGAGCGCCGCCACCCGCCCCGCGCGCGTGGCGAGGTGCAGCGCGAACGACCCGTGGTACGCAAAGCAATCCAGGGCTGTACCGCCGGGTCGGACCAGTTGCGCGGCCAGCATGCGGTGCTCGCGCTGGTCGAGGAAGGCGCCAGTCTTCTGCCCCTCCCACGGGGCGGCAAGGTAACGGACCGATCCTTCGCGGACCTCGATCGCCTCGGGCACCGTGCCGTGCATCAGCACGATTTCCTCCGGCAGCCCCTCCTGCTTCCGCACCGCCACGTCATTGCGCAACAGGACGCCCTCGGGCTCCAGCAGTTCCACCAGCGCCTCGACGAGGTCGTCGCGCATCGTTTCCAGCCCCGCCGAGAGGACCTGGGCCACGACCCAGCGGTCGTATCGGTCCACCACGAGGGACGGGAGTCCGTCGCCTTCCCCATGCACGAGGCGATAGGCGTTGGCGTCGATCCCCTCGCGGCGGGTGATCGCCGCGGCAAGCCGCGTCCGCCACCAGGCGCGGTCGATCGGCGCCTCGGTCCGCTCGAGCAGGCGGAGCCGGATCTCCGATCGCGGCGACGCCAAGGCCTGGCCCAGGAAACGGCCCCGGGGGTCGGTCACGGGCACGACCCCTGCGGCCTCGACCTCGTCGAGCAGGTCGCTGCGAAAGATCCAGGGGTGGCCGCGGGTCCAGCGGGCCGCTCCCCGGTCGCTGACGCGCACGGGCTTCACGGGGCGTGCCTGCATCGGTAGGTTCGGTCGATCATGGCGCGCAATCTAGCGGAAGTCCTTCGACTCGTGCTGGTGACCGACGACGACCTGGTGGCGGGTCGGGACCTCGTGCCACTCTGCCTGGCGGCCGAGCGTGGGGGTGTCACCGCCGTGCAACTCAGGCTCAAGCGCGCCAACGCGCGCGAGCTCGCGGCGGCCGCCCGGAGCCTGCTCGCCGCGCTGCGGGTGCCGCTGGTGGTCAACGACCGTCTCGACGTGGCGCTGGCGGTCGGCGCGGCCGGTGCGCACCTCGGCCCGGACGACGTTCCGGTGTCCTTGGCGCGCCGGATCGTGCCATCGGGATTCCTGCTCGGTGCCTCGGTGGGCTCGGTGGCGGAAGCGGGGCAGGGGTCCGGAGCCGACTACTGGGGCGTGGGCCCGCTCCGTGGCACGACGACCAAGGCCGACGCCGGACCGGCGATCGGGCTCGAGGGCTTCGCCGCCGTCTGCCGGCTCGCGCCCAGCGGGGTGGCGTGCGTGGCGATTGGCGGGGTGTTGCCGGAGGATGTGGCGCCCGTCTTGGCGGCGGGAGGTGCGGGGGTGGCGGTGGTACGGGGGATCCTGTCAGGGGAAGCCGTGGAAGCCGCCGCGCGCGCGTACGCCCGGCACGCTTCCCCGGGGGCCACAGGCTAGGCGGCGCTCTGCGCCGTCTTCGACACGATGTACCGGGCGATGGAGTTGAGGGTGCCGAAATTCGCTTCCGTGATCTCGTCCTCCGCAACCTGGAAGCCGGCCAGATCCTCCACGAATCCGATCACCTCCATGACACCCAGCGAGTCGATGACGCCCGCGCGCAACAGCGACTCGTCGGGGTCCACCCGAAAGTCGGGGCGCATGTAGAGAAAGCTCTCCGACAGGAAGGTCCACACTTTTGCCCTGATTTCCGCTTCCGTCATTGCCCACTCCCTGAGTTGACACCTGCCTCGATTCCGAACGCCGATTCCCGCAGGACGACGTCCGCGCCCCCGAGCGGCAAGGCGGCCGTGTGCCGGCGCCGTTCGATCAACTGACTATGCCACAGCTGGGTCGAGAGGATCGCCACCAGCGCCTGGTTTTCCCGGAAGCCAGTGACCCGACCGGCGCGGCAACGCCGCACCAGCCCGGCGACCGCCCGGGCGTCGAACAGCCCGACTCGCGACACCTCGGCCTCGCCGAGCAATTCATCGACGTATGCCGGCTGCCCCGGATGGAAAAAGGCGGGTGCGTCCGGCGCTCGATACGGCTGCTTGGGCCGGTTCCCGACGCTCTCTGGCAAGATCGGTGCCGCCCACCGCCGAAGGACGTCCTTTTCCCGCAGCCCCCGGAGCTTGCTCCTCGTTGGGAGAGCGGCCGCGAACTCGAACAGGCGGTGATCGAGGAAGGGAAAGCGGCCTTCCACCGAGTGCGCCATGCCCATCCGCTCGCCCTGCGAGCTCAGCAGATAGCCCGAAAGCAGGGTGGTCATCTCGAGGTAGGCCGCCCGGTTGAGCGCCGACCAGGAAGAGAACCTCGGCGGCAGGGCGTCGCGCAGCTCCGACATCACATCGCACCCCACCAGCGCCGCCCGCGTGGCCTCGGCGTAGGCGTCCTTGATCCGGCTGGTGAGCCCGAACCGCGGGAGGTGGGAAAAGAGCGGATCGCTGATGGGCCCCGCCTCGAGGAAGAACCGGCGCCACATTTCGCCCCCGCCATGCCCTTCCTGCAGGAGATAGGGGTAGAGCCGGTCAAAGAGCCTCGGGCGCGAGGTCGAGCCCGGGTGCCGGAGGCAGAACTGACGGACCGCCGTTTCCTTGAACAGGTCGTACCCGAGGAACAATTCGTCCGAACCCTCCCCCGTCAGCACGACCTTCACGCCCTGGGCCGCCGTCAGGCGGGAGAGCAGGAACATGGGCGCCGGGGCGGTCCGGACGATCGGGGTCTCGGCGTGCCAGATGACGTCGGGGAAGACCTCGCCGATTTCCGACTGCGAGATCGTCTGGACGGCATGCACGCTCTTGAGTTCGGCGGCGACGAGTCGCTGGAACGCGCTTTCATCGAACCGCGGGTCGTCGAACGCCACCGAAAAGGTCCGGAGGGCGAACGGTGATCCTCCCGCCGCGAGCGCGCAGGTGATGCTCGAATCCAGGCCGCCGCTGAGGTAGCCGCCCACCGGCACGTCGGAACGCATCTGCAGGTCCACGCCGCTGCGCATCAGGGCGTCGAGTTGCGCGATCACGTCACGCGGCTCGGCCCCCTCCTCCGGGTAGTTCAGCTCGTAGTAGCGGGAGACCCGCAGGGCGCCGTCCTGCCAGACGGCGAACGTGCCCGGTTCCAGCTGGCTCACGCCGCGGAACACGGTACGCGGCGCGCGCGCCGCCCAGAAGGTGAAGACCTCGTCCAGCCCGGCGAGGTCCGGCGCCGCCTCCACCTCGCCGCCGGCGAAGAGCGCCTTCACCTCCGACGCGAACCAGAGGTCGCCGTCGCGCAGGGCGTAGAAGAGGGGACGGATGCCGAATCGGTCTCGGGCCAGGAAGACGCTGCGGGTGCGGCCGTCGTAGATGGCGAGCGCGAACTGGCCATTCAGCCGCTCGAGGAAGCCGGCGCCCCACTGCTCGTACGCGTGGACCAGGACCTCGGTGTCGCTGCGGGTCCGGAAGGTGTGCCCGGCCGCCACCAATTCCTCGCGCAGCTCGATGTAGTTGAAGATCTCGCCGTTGAAGGTGATCGCGATGCGGCCGTCTTCATTCGTCAGCGGCTGGGCGCCGCCCGACACGTCGATGATGCTCAGCCGCGCATGGCCGAGCCCGACCTGCGGCCCGGTGAAGATCCCGTAACCGTCGGGGCCGCGGTGCCGCACAGCCGCGATCATCCGGAGAAGGACGTCGGGCTCCACCCCCTGCGGCTCGCGCCTGGCGAGCCCGACGATGCCGCACATCAGTCGCCCGGGGCGGAGGTCGTGATTTGCGGCACGGCCTCGACGAGCAGGGGAGGCCGGTGGAGGTATCGGGTCGTCGAGCGCTTCTGCTCGATGTCCCGGAACGCGCGGCCGACCTGCTCCGCGGTGAGGCCGAACTCCGAGGCGGCGCGCTCGACAGGCCACCCCGCGTTGGCCGCGTACAGGACCAGGTCCATTTGGCGGACCGGCAGGGCGAAGTAGAACTCTTCCTGGCTCTGGGGCAGGGAGTAGGTGTCGGTGGTGGGCATCCGGGCGATCACGTGAGCGGACACGCCCAGGTATTCGGCCAGCTGGTACACCTGGGTCTTGTAGAGATGGGCGATCGGCTTCAGGTCGGCGAGCCCGTCGCCCCCCTTCACGAAGAATCCCTGGTCGTATTCCAGGCGGTTCGGCGTCCCGAGAACGGCGTAATGAAGCCGGTCGGCGTGGTAGTAGGTCAGCATCGTGCGGACCCGCTGCTTGAAGTTCGACGCCGCCACGATGTCGCGGTACTCGGCCCCCGGCAGGCGGACCGTCCGGAGCTCGCCGCCCGGCGGAAGCACCGCCAGCTGCGTCACCTGCAGCCGGTCGGCCTCGAGCGGAGTCCCCGGCATGACCAGCTTGCAGCGCCAGCCCTCGCCGAATTCCGGCACCACCTTCCGGATCGCGTCATCGCGCCGCTTGTAGCACCCGGCGGCGTCCAGGATGGGTGAAATGTCCTCGACGGCGTACGGGATCCCGAGCCGGCGCACCGTCTCCTCGAACAGCACGCGGCTCTCCGGGTCGGAATCGCGCTCCGGGAGGAAGATGCCGAACACGTGCTTCGGGCCGACCGCCCGGACCGCCAGGCCGGCGCAGACCGAGCTGTCGACCCCGCCGCTGATGGCGACCACGAAACCGCGCCGCCGGAGCGTCTCGCCCAGCTGCTGGCGCATCGCGTCGGCGATGCGCTGCGTCGTGGCCGCCGCGTCGATGCGGAGCACGTCGGGGATCGGGGTGCTCATGCGCCGCTCCCGGTGGCCAGTGCCTTCGTGTCGTGCTTGCCGCTCGAGGTGCGCGGCAGGGTGGCGTGCGTCTCGATGCGCGCCGGCTGCATGTAGCGCGGGAGCTCGCTGCCGACGTAGAGCTTGAGTGCGTCCAGGGTCCCCTCCTCGGCAAGAACGACGTGGGCCACGATGCGGTTGCCTCGCGCCTCGTCGGGTTCGGCGGTGATGATGGCCTCGAGGATCTGCTTCGAGGCGTAAAGGACGCTCGCTACTTCGTCGGGGCTGACGCGGTACCCCATCGTCTTGATGATCCGGTCGTGGCGACCAACGTAGTACAGGAATCCCTCCGCGTCGCGCCGGACGATGTCCCCCGAGTACACGACCCGCTCCACGTCCGGCGTGCCGGCCGGGCGCAGGGGGTTCGGGCGGTACACCTTGGCCGTCGCCTCGGGATCGTTCCAGTAGCCGAGGGCGACCGTCGGGCCACGGTGCACCAGCTCTCCCTCCTCGCCGGGCTCGGCCTCGCGCTGGTCGGCCGTCAGGACCATGATCTGCGCGCCGGGAATCGCGCGCCCGATCGAATCAGGCCGCCGATCCACCTCTTCCGGCGGGAGATAGGTGCTTCGGAACGCCTCCGTCAGGCCGTACATGAGGAACAGCCGGGCCTGCGGGTGCGCCTCGCGCAGCGCGCGGACCGCCTCGGCCGGAACCCGCCCCCCCGTGTTGGTCATGACTCGCAGGGCGGGCAGCGTGGTGCGGAAGGACGGCGTGCCCAGCAGCTGCAGCCAGAGCGGCGGCACGCACGGCAGCACGGTGACGGCCGCGTCCCGCAGCGTCCGGGCGACCGTCGCCGCCAGCGGAGAGCGCTCGACGACGAGCGTGGCGCCGACGAGGAGCGTCGTGAGCAACTGGTTAAACCCGTAGTCGAAGCTGAAGGGGAGCAGGCTCGCGATGCGGTCGTCGGGCGTCAGCCCGGTGTACGCCGCCACGGACTGGGCGCCTGCCCAGAGGTTCCCATGCGAGATGAGCACGCCCTTGGGCAGTCCGGTCGAGCCGGAGGTGTAGATGATGTTCGCAGGGTCTTGCCCGACGCGGGCCACCGGCGTGAAGGCGGCCGGCGCCAGCGGTTCGTCGAGCAGGACGGTCTGCGCGGGCGTGTCGAGGGGCCGGCCGAGCCAGCCGAGCATCTCGGCATTGGTCAGGAGTACCCGCGCCCCAGAATGCCCCAGCACATGTTCCACCTGGCGCGCGCGCAGCGATTCGTTGACGTTGATCGCCACCGCCCCGACCGCCAGGATGCCGAAGAAGGC
>DAOMFQ010000073.1:0-2857 GCA_035429905.1 Gemmatimonadales bacterium | reverse complement strand
ACCCGGTCTCCCGGCTCGACGCCCAGCGCCTGGAGGTAGCCCGCAACGGCCTGGGCGCCGGCGCCGAGGTCCCCGTAGGTGGTGCTCCGGGCTCCGTCCTGGATGGCCGGGTGCGCCGCACGGCGGGCCTGCGCATGCCACAGCAGCCACGCTGCGTTGGGCGCGAACTTCGGATCGATGTGGACGTCCGCGGACCGGGCCGGCTCTGGCATCGTCATGCTCCTAAAGAGTCGCCAGCACGGCGAGGAAGGCTTCCGCGGCGCCGCGGCGGCCGGCGGCGGTCAAGTGCCCGCCATTGTCGGTCGTTTCGCTCGCCGCCTTGTACACGGTGTCGGCCCCGCGGAGGAAAAAGGCGCGCGAGCCATCCGGACGCGTGGACTCGAAGCGCGCCAGGTCGAACACCGGCTCCTTGCCGACGTACGCCTGCCGGAGCAAGGCGTTGTATCGATTTCGGATCACGTTCAACTCGTATGAGTTGGCCTGTCCCCGGATCTTGGCCATGAGCAAGTCCCGTCGCCCCTCCGTGGTCTGGGTGAGGGGCATGGTCACGTGGACGATCACCAGGTTCGGGAGCCGGGCATGCAGGGCCGACATCTCCCGCTGGTAGGCCGCAAAGAGGGAGTCGGGGTTGGTGTGGCCGTTCACGTCCACGAAGCAGAACTTGAGCATCGCCACGGACGGGTCGCCGCCGCCCACGATGCTGTCGAACGCCGCGACCTTCGAGCTCGGGTCGCCATTGTGCCCGATCCGTGCGTGGTAGAGCCCGGGCCCGCTGGCAGAGTCGAGCGTCGTCGCTTCGATGACCCGAAGCGGAATCTCGGGATGATCGGCGAGCACGGCCTTGACGCCATCGATGATGTTTCCGCCCACAGACTGGTGTCCGAAGTACATGCGCCGTCCGGCGAGTGCGCGCCACTGCTCCGGGGTCACCGCCGCGAACGAGGGCTGCGGGGCGTCGGGCGCTGCGGGAATGGGCATCCGCGAATCTCCACAGGCTGCGGCCAGGAGCAGGGCGGCGGGCAGCAGGCGATGCCGCCGACGCGTGGGCTGTGTGCCGTGCAGGGTCATGGCAGGTGTTCCCGATTGGTGGCCTCGTGCATCCCGGCCCGTCTCGACGTGGCGATGGCTACGCATTAGTGTGCGCCGCCCGTGCGCGCCATCACGGCGCGGACCGTGCCGGCGTGGTCCGCCACCGTCCGGATTTCACTGTAACCGCCATGGCCGGATAGCCGCTTCTCGATCAGCCGACCCTGGCCGGCGCCCAGTTCGAAGCAGAGCCAGCCGCCGGCAACCAGGTACCGCGGCGCGTCGGCAATCAGCCGGAAGAGGATCGAGAGCCCGAAGTCTCCACCGTCGAAGGCCGCGGTCGGCTCGAATCCGCCCACCTCGACCGGGATGCTCCTGGCCTTGTGGGTCGGAATGTACGGTGGATTGCAGACGATCAGGTCGAACGGCGCGGGCGGCGGCGCGGCTTGGTCGACGGCGCCGAACAGGTCCCCCGTGAGCAGCGTCACCCGGTCGCCCACGCCGTGGAAGGTCACGTTCCGGGCGGCGAGCGCGACGGCCTCCGCCTCCAGGTCCGAGGCCCAGACCAGCGACCGCGGCTCTTCCAGCGCCAACGATACCGCGAGGTTGCCCGAGCCGGTACAGAGGTCCAGGACCCGAACCGAGCCACGCACGGCCGCCCACTCCCGGGCCAGGCCGGCGGCAGCACGGCCAAGCAGTTCCGTTTCGCGGCGGGGAATCAGGGCTCCCGGCGCGGTGAGGAATTCATGCCCCATGAACTCCTGGCGACCAAGCAGGTAGGCGAGCGGCTCGCCGGCGACGCGCCGATCCAAGAGGGCCTCGAACCGGTCCGACTGCGGGGGCGAGAGCTCCGGCAATCCACCGGTCGAGCGCGTCACGGCCTGGGGCGCGCCGGCCGCCGCGAGCCAGAGAGCCCGCGCGGTCGATTCAGGCGTCTCGTCCGGCTTGTCCGCCGCGAACAGGGCCGCGGCGCGCAGGCGGGCGAGTGAGCGCTCGTAGAGGGCGTTCATGCCGCGTGCGTCGCGGCGCTTGACGTGAAGGAATAAGGGTCCACATTTCCGTGCACTGACCCTTCGACACGCGTGGCGTGGACGATCACAAACACTCCAGGGAGCATGATGTGACAAGCCTCTTGCGCAGCCTCGCCCGTGATGTGACGTCCGCGGGCTGGTGGTATGCGTGGCTCGAGGCACTGGTGCGCGGCACGCCGGGTGAATTCGGCATCGCGCTCCGCAGCTGGGTCATGGGACGTCGCTTCGCGCAGCGAGGCGATGGCCTGATGATCTACACCGGGGTCCGGATCTTCGGCGCCCAGAAGCTCAAAGTCGGGCGAAACTGCCGAATCAGCTATGACTGCATCTTTCAGGCCAACGGCGGAATCGAGATGGGTGACGAGGTCATCTTCGGGCCGGGGGTCAAAGTTTGGTCCGTGAATCATGTGTTTGAGCGGACCGACGTGCCGATCTTCGACCAGGGGTACGATCACAAGCCGGTCGTCATCGGGAACGGAGTGTGGTTCGGCGCCAACACCTTCGTGATGCCAGGGGCGCGGATCGGCGATCACGTGGTGGTGTCCGCCGGGTCCGTCGTGGCTGGCAAGGACGTCGAACCCTACAGCATCCTCGCCGGCAATCCGGCGCGGAAAGTCGGCACACGCCTTGACCGGGGGCCGCGTCCCGACGCGGGGGCCGCCTCGGAGGGCTAGTCGATCCTCGGCGCCGGCGGAATTTTCGCGCGCACCTGGCGGATGGCGGTCAGGTGTTCCCTGTACGTTCTTGAAAACACATGGCGCTGGTCCGGGCCGGCCACGAAAAAGAGATACGGGACGCTC
>DAOMFQ010000072.1:0-10020 GCA_035429905.1 Gemmatimonadales bacterium | reverse complement strand
GCGGTGGTGACGATCGAGCCGGGCATCTATCTTCCCGGGTGGGGCGGGGTGCGCCTGGAGGACGACATCGTCCTGACCGCGGATGGGCCGCGAGGGCTGTCGGACGGACTGACCGAGCTGGTCGAGCTGGTCTAACCGCGGGCAGGGGCCCGCGCCGGAGGAGGAACGCGCGTGAACGCCGACGAGATGAAGCAGCTGGCCCAGTTGCTCCAGAAGATGCCGGGCATCAAGTCGATCGAGCTCAAGGACGTCAAGAAGCTGGCGGAGCTCCTGCGCGACTCGCCGGAACTGGGCGCCATCGAGGTCAAGGGGTTCTTCGGCACCGGCGTGGTCATCACGCGCACCCACCACGGCGCTCCCACCGCCTTCCCGACCATGCCCATGATGGCCCCGGCGCCGATGATGGCTCCCCATCCGGCCGCCGCCCCGCCGGCACCCACCGGCGGAGCGGCTCCCGCTGGCGCCCCGGCCGCCTCCGCCACGCTCAAGGACATCAAGTCGCCCATGGTCGGGACGTTCTACAAGGCGCCGGAACCGGGCGCCGAGGCCTACGTGAAGGTGGGCGGCCGCGTCACCGCCGGACAGACGGTCTGCATCATCGAGGCGATGAAGATCATGAACGAGATCGAGGCCGAAGTGTCGGGCGTGGTCCGTGAGATTCTCGTGGAGGACACGCAGCCGGTGGAATTCGGCCAGGTGCTCTTCCGGGTGGATCCCAATGGCTGACGCGCCGGCGCCGGTCCCGTTCAACTTCAAGCAGGCCATCGCGGAGATGGTGCGCCGCAACGGGTCGGACCTGCTCCTCAAGGTGGGCCGGCCGCCGACGGTGCGGGTCAACGGCGATCTCTCGGGCCTGGACGTGCCGCCGCTCCGCCCGGAGGACCTCAAGGCCCTGGCCGAGCAGATCATGACGCCGCGCCAGGTCAAGGAGTTCGCCGAGAAGAAGGAGGCGGACTTCGCCATCGGCGTCCCCGGGGTGGGGCGCTTTCGTACCAACATCTATCAGCAGCGCGGTACCCTGGCGTTCGCCTTCCGGGCCATCCCCTACGAGGTGAAGACCATCCGCGAGCTGCACCTGCCCGTGGTGCTTGAAGACATCGCGTCCCGGCCCCGCGGCCTGGTCCTGGTCACCGGCATCACCGGCTCGGGCAAGTCGACCGCGCTGGCCGCGATGATCAACCACGTGAACCAGCACCGCCGCGTGAACGTCATCACGATCGAGGACCCGATCGAGTTCCTGCACCGCGACCAGATGGCCAACATCTCGCAACGCGAGGTGGGCAGCGACACCCTGACCTTCGGCGCCGCCCTGCGCCACGTGCTGCGCCAGGACCCCGACGTCATCCTGATCGGCGAAATCCGCGACAGTGACACGCTGGACACGGCCCTCAAGGCGGCCGACACCGGCCACCTGGTCTTCTCGACGCTCCACACCACCGACGCGACCCAGACCATCAACCGGGTCATTTCGTTCTACCCGCCGCACCAGCACCAGGAAATCCGGTCACTCCTGTCCACCGCGCTCCAGGCCGTGGTGTGCCTCCGGCTGGTGCCCAAGAAGGACGGCAGCGGGCGGGTGCCCGCGGCGGAGGTGCTCATCAACACGGCGGCAGTGGCCGACAACATCCGCGACATCGAGAAGGCGCTCAACATCCCCGACCTCATCGCCGAGGGCACCATTTCCTACGGGATGCAGTCGTTCGACCAGTCGTTGATGAAGTGGTACCGCGAAGGGGTCGTGTCCTACGAGAGCGCGCTGTTCTATTCCAGCAACCCGAGCGAGTTCGCGCTCCGGGTGTCGGGCGTCAGCTCGGCCTCCGACCGCACCTTCGGCGACGACGAGAAGGGCGCCAAGGGCGGGATCTCGCAGGGATTCGTGCCGTGACCCTGTCGAAGGTGCTCGTCGCGAACCGCGGCGAGATCGCCCTCCGGGTCATTCGCGCCTGCCGCGAACTCGGCATCGCCACCGTGGCGGTGTACAGCGAGGCCGACCGCGAGTCGCTGCACGTGCGCTTCGCCGATGACGACGTCTGCATCGGCCCGCCGCCCAGCCGCCTGTCGTACCTCCGGATCCCCAACCTCATCGCCGCCGCGGAGATCACCGGGGCCGACGCCATTCATCCCGGCTACGGCTTCCTGGCGGAGAACGCCGAGTTCGCCGACGTCTGCCGCGCGTCCAACCTGGTGTTCATCGGCCCGACCGGCGACCAGATTCGCCAGATGGGCGACAAGGCCACCGCGCGCCGCCTCGCCAAGGAAGCCGGGGTGCCGACGGTGCCCGGGTCGCCCGGGACCATCGAGGACGCCGACGAGGCGCTCGCGGCTGCCGAGGCCATCGGGTTTCCCGTCATCATCAAGGCGACGGCGGGCGGGGGCGGGAAGGGCATGCGGATCGCGCTCGACGCCGAGCAGTTCGCGCAGTCGTTCTCCCTGGCGCAGAACGAGGCGCTGTCGGCGTTCGGCAACGGGGCGGTGTACGTCGAGAAGTACCTGAGCCGGCCCCGGCATGTCGAGATCCAGGTCATGGGCGACAGCCACGGCACCGTGGTGCACCTCGGGGAGCGCGACTGCTCCGTGCAGCGGCGGCACCAGAAGCTGATCGAGGAGAGTCCCAGTCCCGCGCTCACGGAAGACCTCCGCGGCCGGATGGGCGAGTCCGCCGTCCGGCTGGCGTCCGCCATCGGGTACGTCGGCGCCGGCACCATCGAGTTCCTGCTCGATGAGGACGGCAGCTTCTATTTCATGGAGATGAACACCCGCATCCAGGTGGAGCACCCGGTCACGGAGATGGTGACGAGCTTTGACCTGGTGAAGGAGCAGCTCCGGGTGGCCGCCGGCGAGCGGATCAGCTTCAAGGGCGACGGCCGCTACCTCCGCGGGCACGCCATCGAGTGCCGGATCAACGCCGAGGACCCGTACCGGAATTTCCAGCCGAGCCCGGGGCTGATCACGGCCTACCATCCCCCCGGCGGCCCGGGGGTGCGGGTGGACACGCACGTCTACGCCGGATACACGGTGCCGCCCTTCTACGACTCACTGCTGGCCAAGGTCATCGTGCACGGCAACACCCGGCAGGAGGCGCTCAACCGGATGGGGCAGGCGCTGGACAGCTTCATCCTCGAGGGCGTCACCACCACGATCCCCTTCCTGGCCCGCGTCATCCGGCACCCCGACTTCGTGGCGGGCACGGTGGACACCAAGTTCCTCGAGCGCGAGCCGCAGCTGCTGAAATCCGAGGCATGAAGCTCGACGTCGTCTTCTCGCCGCTGGGCCTGGTGCCCGGGCAGACGACGGGCCGGACGATCTTCGTCATCGACATCCTCCGCGCCACGACCGTCGTCTGCGCCGCGCTTCACCACGGGGCGCGGGCCATCCTTCCCGCCTCCTCAACCGAGGAGGCACTCCGCCTGGCCCAGACGATCGGCGGCACCGACGTCGTGCTGTGCGGCGAGCGCGGCGGCAGGCCCATCGCCGGGTTTGGCCTCGGCAACAGCCCGCTCGAAATGACTCCCGATGCCGTCCGCGGCCGGACTCTCGTCATGACCACCACGAACGGCACTCCGGCGCTGCTTGCCACGCAGGGGGCTGCCGCCGTCTATCTGGCCGCCGCCGTGAATCTCTCAGTGGCCGCGGCGGTGGCGCGCGATGTGGTGGACAGCCGCGGGGAACTGCTGGTGCTGTGCGCCGGCCGCGAGCGCGCCTTCGCCCTGGACGACGCCTACGCCGCCGGGCGGCTCATCGTGGCGGCGCTTGGCGCCAACCGGGTGCGCAAGGGCATGAACGACGCGGCGCTCGCCAGCCTCGACCTGGTGCGCCGCTACGGCACCGCGTGGGAGCGGCCGCTCCGGGCGAGCGCCGGCGGTGCCGACCTGCTCGCCCTCGGGTTCGACGCGGACGTGGTGGACGCGGCGCGGGACGACGCGTATCCCGTCCTGCCGATGTATCACGAGCGGCGCGTGACCGCGGCCCCGAGCCCCGCGAGCCTCCTGTGACCGATGACGCCCGCCGCCGACTCGGCGCCGTCACCGCCCTGGTGCTCGGCCTCTTCGCCGGGCTGACCCTCCTCCCGGTCCCCCTGACCGGACCGCTCGGCACCGCCCTCGGCGGGTTCCTCTGGCAGTGGCTCGGCGTCGGGGCGCTGGGCGTGCCACTCCTCGGGCTGGGCCTCGCCCTCGCCGGATTCGACCGCCTGCCGGGCCTCGACATGAAGCGCGCGGCGATCCTGGCCGCCGGGCTCAGCGTCGTGGTGCCATACGTGATCGGCGTGCTGAGCCGGGTGACGCCCGACGACCTGGTGCCCGACGTGGCGGGCCGCGCCCTGGGCGCCCGCCTGACGGGCCTCGCCCCGGGCTTCCTCGCCTCGGGGGCGTACGACATCGTGGGGTTCGCCGGGGCCCTCCTGCTGGGGTTCCTGGCGCTCTCAGCGCTCACCCTGCTCACCGTGGCCTGGCATCCGCTGCAGCGCCTCGAGCGGCAGGCGCCGGCTGCCACGCCCGACGCCCCACCGACACCCCGACGGGTCGCCCCGCTGCCCGCCATGGCCGCCGCGGAGGAGGATGACGCCCCGCCGCCGCTGGCTGGCGGACGGAAGCCTCGCGAGGCGAAGTCCGCAAAAACAAAGTCCACCGGACCGGCGCCGGAACCGGACATGGAATCCGAGCTGCCGCCGATCGAGCTGCTGCAGGAACCTCCGGCGCGGGACATCGACGCCGGCGAGGCCCAGCTCGACCGCCTCGGGCAGGTGCTGCTGGACACACTGCGGACCTTCAAGGTGGAGGGCAGCATCGCGGGCCGGACGACGGGGCCGGTGGTGACGCAGTTCGAGATCGTCCCGGCACCCGGGGTGAAGGTGGGGCGGATCGCGGCGCTCGCCGACGACCTCGCGCTGGCCATGCACGCCCCGTCGATCCGCATCGTGGCGCCGATCCCCGGCAAGGGCGCGGTCGGCATCGAGGTGCCGAATCCCACGGCGCGCATGGTCTCGATCCGGGAGTTGATCGCCGCACCCGAGTGGGAGCGCGCCCGCGCGACCCTGCCGGTGGCGCTGGGCCGCGACCTCGAGGGGCGGCCGGTCATCGCCGACCTCGGCAAGATGCCGCACCTGCTGATCGCCGGCGCCACCGGCTCCGGCAAGTCGGTCGCCATCAACACCATCATCACCAGCCTGGTCTACCGCTACACGCCGCGCGAACTCCGGATGCTGATGATCGACCCCAAGATGGTCGAGCTCTCGATGTACAACTCGCTGCCGCACCTGCGCCACCGGGTGGTGACGAACAACAACGAGGCGGCGACGGCGCTCAAGTGGGCCGTGTGGGAAATGGGCCGGCGGTATGAGCTCCTCCACGCCAACGGCGCGCGGAACCTCGCCGATTTCAACCGGAAGGTCGAGGAAGGCAAGCCGCTCAAGAACCCCGCGCGGCCCAAGCTGACCCTCACCACGGTGAGCGAGGAGCCCGCGGACACCCCGCCGCCGCCGCCGGAACAGGAAGCGTATACCGAAGGCCATCTCCCGTTCATCGTGCTCTTCGTGGACGAGCTGGCGGACCTGATGATGACGGTGCAGGGCGAGGTGGAGACGCCGCTCGCAATGCTGGCCCAGAAGGCGCGCGCCATCGGGATCCACCTGATCCTGGCGACGCAGCGGCCCTCGGTGAACGTCATCACCGGGCTCATCAAGGCCAACTTTCCGAGCCGGATCGCGTTCCGCGTGGCCTCCAAGGTGGACAGCCGCACCATCCTCGACCAGAACGGGGCTGAGGCGCTGCTCGGCAACGGCGACATGCTGTTCCTGCCGCCGGGCAAGAGCGAGCCGCTTCGGCTCCAGGGTGCCTTCATCAGCACCGAGGAATCCGAGCGGGTCATGGAGTGGTACGTGAAGCGGCGCGAGGCCCGGCGGGCGGCGGCCAAGGAGTCCGAGGCGACGGAAAGCGATATCCTCGAGACGGTCCGCGCGCTCGAGGCGGCGGCCGAAGGGGGCGGGCCGGGCGACGACGGGGCCGGCGGCGAGCGCGACAGCCTCTTCCGCGAGGCCGCCGAGGCGTGCATCCAGAACCAGGGCGGCTCGACATCGCTGCTGCAGCGCCGGCTCCGGATCGGGTACGGCCGGGCGGCGCGGATCATCGACCAGTTGCAGATGGCGGGGGTCCTCGGCCCGCCGGACGGATCCAAGCCGCGTGAGGTGCTCATCGGCATCTCGCAGCTGGACGAGTATTCCTCCTAGCAGGACGTCCCCGCGACGCCCGGGCTCCCCTATGCGCGCACTTCTGCTCTCCCTGACACTCGCCGGCGCTGCCCCCCTCCAGGCCCAGGGCTCGGTGGCCGTGACTCCCGTGGCCGACACGGCCGTGCTGACGGTCGGCAATCGCACCGTGTACGTGTTCCGCGCCTGGGTGGGGAGGTTCAGCCCGAAGGACCGGGCCGACCTGGCGCTCGATCGGATCCGGCGGGCGCAGCGCCCGGGCCCGGACTCGCTGCGGACCCTCAGGGACTCGCTGGGCATCATCGTGATGCTGAACGACTCGCCGGTCTTCGTGGTCGGTCAGCCCGACATGCCCCGAGACTCGTCGAGTACTCCGGACGCGTCGGCGGCGGCCGCGGTCGCCGCGCTCCGCGACGGGCTCGGTGCAGCAGAAGAGGCGACCAGCGTCCGGGCGCTGGCCATCGGGGCCGCCTCCGTGGCGGCGGCCACGCTCGCCCTCATCGTCCTCCTTCGGCTCCTGGTGCGAGGACGGCTGTGGATCGTGGAGCGGGTGTCGCGAAAGCTCCCGGAGCTCCGCATTGGCGGCGTGGAGTTGTTGTCGACCGTGAGCCTCCGGCGGGTGGCCCTGGCGGTGCTCGGGGTTCTCGCCTGGGTAGTGGGGCTCCTGCTCACCTATGGGTGGGTCACCTTCTCGCTGACGCGCTTCGCCTATACCCGCCCGTGGGGCATGGTCTTCGGAGGGTTCCTGGCGGCCACGGCGGCCGAGATCGGGCTTGCGCTCCTCCACGCGATCCCGAACCTGATTACCGTGGCGTTGATCCTGCTCGCCGCACGCGGCGTCCAGGCCCTGCTGCGAACGCTGTTCGACGCGGTCGAACGCCAGCGCCTCGAGATCCTGGGGATCCATCCCGACACGGTGCCCGCCACCCGCCGGATCGCGAATGCCGTCTTGTGGATGTTCGCCATCGCCTCGGCGTATCCCTTCCTGCCGGGGGCCGGCTCGGCGTCGTTCCAGGGAATCTCGGTGCTCGCGGGCGTGCTGGTGACCTTCGGATCCGCCGGGCTCGTCGGGCAGGCCATGAGCGGGCTCCTGCTCATGTACGCCCGTGGGTTCAAGGCGGGCGACTTCATCCGGGTGGGGGCGGTGGAAGGCACCGTCGTCGAGCTCGGGCTGCTCTCGACCCGGATCCGGACCGTGGCGAACGAGTTCATCCTGGTGCCGAACAGCACGATGGTGAGTGGGTCGATCACCGATTACAGCGCCGCGGGCAGGGAAGGCCAGTCCTTGTTCGTGACCGCATCGGTCACCATCGGTTACGACGCGCCCTGGAAGCGGATTCACGAGCTGCTGCTCGCGGCGGGCGCCAAGCTCCCCGGTGTGGCCCGGAGCCCAGCACCATACGTGTTGCAACGGGCCCTGAGCGACTTCTACGTGTCGTACGAGGTCTTCGTGCCGATCGACGCCGCCCAGGCGACGAGGCTGCCCCAGATCCGGAGCGAGCTGAACGCCCTCATCCAGGACACCTTCTGGGCGGCAGGGCAGGAAATCACCTCACCCCATTTCTACGCCCTGCGGGACGGCAACGCGGTCGCCATCCCCCCGGAGTCCCATCCGCCACCGTCCGGGCGGACGTTCCAGGTGTCCATCGAGCCGAAGTAGGGCCGCCGTGCAGTCGGGAGGGCGGGGCGCTCCGATCCGGGGCGCCCCGTTTTCGTGTGCCCAGGCGAGTGGTGCCGAGTATCATCTGCTTTGCCTCCCCACCTAGCCTGATCGACCCATGCGTGGGAGAACAGCACCCACGAAAGCACGAAAGCGCGAAACCACGAAGACAAACTGCTCGGGGACCGCGTGGGGCATGAATTCGAGGCCTGCTCGGGGCGCGTGATCGGGGCGGCGCTCGCTGTTCACACCGCCTTGGGGCCGGGGTTCCTCGAGGGGATCTACGGAAGCGCGCTGGAACTGGAACTGGCTGCGGCGGGCCTCTGCTTCGAGAGCCAGCTCAGAGTCCCGATTCACTATCGTGGCCAACTGGTTGGAGTACACCGCCTGGACTTATTGGTGGAAGGCTCAGTCGTGGTCGAACTAAAGGCAGTCAGCAGCGTCCTGGAGGCGCACCTCGCACAGTTACGCAGCTACCTCAAGGCCACCGACACACGCATCGGTCTGTTGTTGAACTTCAGCGCGCCGGTTCTCACCGTTCGTCGAGTTGTCAATTGACGAGGTGCGGCCGTTTCGTGCTTTCGTGCCTTCGTGATTTCGTGCCTGCAGTTCCTTGCTGCGCGGAATCCAGCCGGATCACTGCGCGAACGGGATGACGCCCCGGCCGGACGCGGGGCATACCGTGTCCACATGACTCCCCGCCGCTTCATCCCGACCCGTGAATGGGAAGACGCCCGCCAGGTCCGGGGCCTGGCCGGCGAGCGTGCCGCGCTCGCGTTCCTGACTTCGTGCGGGTGGTCCATCGAGGCGCACCGCTTCAAGCTGGGCCGGCACGATCTCGACCTCGTGGTGCGGCGCGGCTCGGTGGTGGCGTTCGTGGAGGTGAAGACCCGGCGCTCGGCGGTCTTCGGGCTGGCGGCGGAGGCGGTGGGCTGGCGGAAGCAACGCACGCTGGCCAAGGTGGCCGAGCTATGGCGGCTCCGGCATGGCCGCCCGGGGGACATCTACCGATTCGACCTGGTTTCGGTGACCGACGGAGGGAGCGGCCGACTCGAGGTGGAGCACTTGGAGGACGCCTGGCGATTGGAACGCCGCTAACCTCGCGGCTACTGCTGTGACTCAAAATCAGCCACATTTTGCCTATTGCTTCGGCTCTTGTTCGGTATTATCGTTGTTTGTGCATGAGTGACTCAAAATCATCCATTTCCATATCGGGAGAGGGCGTCACATGGCCACCGAAGACCAGAAGCAGGAAAAGCACGACGTCGAGCGCCGGAAGGCTCTCAACCTCGCCATCTCCCAGATCGAAAAGCAGCTGGGCAAGGGGTCGATCATGCGGATGGGCTCCGAGTCCCCGCGGGTCAAGATCGCCGCCATCCCCACGGGCGCCATCAACCTCGACGCGGCCACCGGCGTCGGAGGCATTCCCAGGGGCCGCATCACCGAAATCTACGGACCGGAGTCGTCCGGCAAGACCACGCTCTGCCTGCACCTGGCGGCCAACGTCCAGAAGGGCGGCGGCGTCGCGGCCTACGTCGACGCCGAGCATGCGCTCGACGTCGAATACGCCCGGAAGCTGGGGGTGGACATCGACAACCTGCTGGTGTCGCAGCCCGACACCGGCGAGCAGGCCCTCGAAATCGTGGAAATCCTGGTCCGCTCGGGGGCCGTGGACCTGATCATCA
The DNA here is from genome assembly GCA_035429905.1 of Gemmatimonadales bacterium. Lineage (GTDB taxonomy): Bacteria > Gemmatimonadota > Gemmatimonadetes > Gemmatimonadales > GWC2-71-9 > SPDF01. The sequence goes on along the minus strand of DAOMFQ010000072.1, from coordinate 473 downwards.
TCGACTCGGTGGCGGCGCTGGTGCCCAAGGCCGAAATCGAGGGCGAAATGGGCGACAGCCACGTCGGTCTCCAGGCCCGGCTCATGAGCCAGGCGCTCCGGAAGCTGGCCGGCGCCATCAACCGCTCGAGCTGCTCGGTGGTGTTCATCAACCAGCTGCGCGAAAAGATCGGCGTCATGTTCGGCAATCCCGAAACGACGACCGGCGGCAAGGCGCTCAAGTTCTACGCCTCGCTGCGCCTCGACATCCGGCGCATCGGCCCGGTCAAGGAGCGGGAAACGGTCATCGGCAACCACGTCCGGGTCAAGGTGGTCAAGAACAAGGTGGCGCCGCCCTTCAAGCAGGCGGAATTCGACATCATGTTCGACGAGGGCATCAGCCACACCTCGCTCCTGGTGGACCTCGCCTCCGAGGCCAACATCATCCAGAAGTCGGGCGCCTGGTACTCCTACGGCGACCAGCGGATCGGCCAG
>DAOMFQ010000071.1:0-10100 GCA_035429905.1 Gemmatimonadales bacterium | reverse complement strand
CTCGGCTGCGGGCTCATGGGCAGCGGCATTGCCCAGGTGGCCGCCGCCGCGGGCTACACCACCGTGGTCCGCGACGTCTCCGACGCGGTCATGGCCAAGGGCAAGGCGGGGATCGGCAAGTCGCTCGACAAGTTCGTCGAGAAGGGCAAGCTGTCCGCGGCCGACCGCGACGCCACCCTGGCCCGCCTGTCCTACGTGACCGACGTGGCTGCGCTCAAGGACTGCGACATCGTCATCGAGGCGGTCACCGAGGACCTCGAGCTCAAGAACGACCTCTGGAAACAGCTCGACGCCATGTGCCCGGCCCACACCATCTTCGCCAGCAACACCTCCAGCCTGACGATCGCCGCGATGGCCTCGGCCACGAAGCGGGCCGACCGGTTCGTGGGGCTCCATTTCTTCAACCCTGTCCCGCTCATGCAGCTGGTCGAGGTGGTGCGCACCGTCACGACCTCCACGGGCACCTTCGACCGCGCGCTCGCGTTCGGCAAGAGCCTCGGCAAGGAGGCGGTGGCGGCGAAGGACAACTCGGGCTTCATCGTCAACCTGCTCCTGGTGCCCTACCTGCTCGACGCCATCCGCGCCCTGGAGCACGGCGTGGCCAGCACCGTGGACATCGACAACGCCATGAAGCTGGGCTGCGGCTACCCGATGGGACCGCTCACGCTGCTCGACTTCGTCGGCAACGACACGACCTACAAGATCGCCGAGATCATGTTCACCGAGTACCGCGAGACCCGCTACGCGCCGCCGCCGCTCCTCAAGCGGATGGTCATGGCCGGGCTCTACGGCCGGAAGAGCGGGAAGGGGTTCTACGACTACGCCACCCCGACGCCGACCCCCGTGGACCTCGGCCTCTAGCCACCTCCAGCGCGAAAGACGCCACGACCCATGCTGCTGTCCCTCCTGCTCCACGGCGACGCCGCCCCGACCGGCTTCTTCGGCTACGACGCGCCGCGCTTCCACGCGATGTTCAACGACTTCCCGCCGGCGTTACTCGTCATGGGGGTCGTGTTCGAGCTCGCGTACCTCCTCACGAAGCGCGAGAGCCTGCGGCACGCATCGTTCTGGTCGCTCGTGGTGGGGGCGGTGATGACCGCCAACGCCATCGCCACCGGCCTCAAGGCGGAGGACGCCATCCAGCACGGCGAGGCCATCCACGAGATCATGCAGGCGCACGAGCGGTTCGCGTGGATCACGCTGGGGTTCTTCGCCGTGGTGGCGGTGTGGCGGCTGCTCCGCGAATCGAAAATGGGGCGGCCCGAGCGGTGGGCCGTCGTGCTCATCGGCGTGGTCGGGCTCGGCTTCCTGGTGGCGACGGGGCGGGAGGGCGGCGAGCTGGCATTCGACCACGGCGCAGGGATGAGCACGGCGGCCATGGAGGAGGAATTGAAGAATCGCGCGGCCGGGCACCAGCACGCACCGGGTGAGGAGCACGACGAGGCGGCCGCCGTGCCGGGCGCCACCGACAGCATGCCCGAACATCAGCACAATGACTCCGCGGCGGCCGACACCGCCGCCACACCCACGCACACCCACGCGCCGGGCACGCCGCCGCACAAGGATTGATGCGACGCCCCCGCGTCCCCGCCTTCCCGCTGCTGGGCCTGCTCCTCGCCTGTCAGCCTGCCACGACGCGCCCCTCCTTCGCGCCGCTGCCGGCCGCGGAGGAGGCGGTGGTCGACCTGAACGTCCAGGAAGCCACGACGCTCGTGGCCCAGGCGCTGAAGGACGACTCGATTCCGGTCACGACGGTGGAACCGCGGGACGGCTACCTGGAAACCGGATGGTTCATCGCGGCGAGTGGGGCACCGACGAGCATACGGCCGCTGGGGGACAGCGTGGTGCGGGTACGGGGATGGGTGAACGCCTACGGGAAGGCGCGGGGGTCGATCCGAGTGGAAACCGCCGTGCGGCCACTCGCCAACCCGGCGCTGCCACCCAGGGAGCTCGACCGGCAGGCGCCGAAGAACAATCCCGCGGCGAGCCGGGTGGCGCGGGTACTCGAGGCGATGGCCCGGCGGTACCCGGTCCCGGGGGCGGAGGCGCCTGCCGTGCCCGCCAGACCGGCCGCGGATTCGACGAAGCCAGCAAAGGTCGACAGCACGCCTTCACCGGCGGGTCAAGTCATCGAGAAGAAGCGGCCGCCGATGCCTCCAGGGACGCCGCCGGCGCCGCCACCATCCAATCCCTAGACGTTACGGCCCCGCTGCCCCGCTGCCCCCCTGCCCCGCCTTCGTGACGAACGCCTGCACCCACTTCTCGAGTTGCACCAGGTCCAGTCCAGCATCTTTGCAGGGCCCCGCTGGTAGCGTCATCGTGAGCCCCAACACCGGTACCCGTCCCGCCACGTCGTGGAGCCCGCTCACCATGTCCCGTTCGCAGGCCACGGCCACGACGGCGCGCGGCCGGCGCTCCTTGATGACGCGCCGGGCCAGTTGCCCGCGAGTGGCCACGAACACCGGCACCTCGTACTTGCCGGAAAGCGCCAGCACGCCGTCGAGGGCAGGCTTCGACAGGCACCGGGGAATGAGGAGCAGCAGCTCGCCCTTGCCCACCGCCTTGGCCCGGACCACCGCCAGCGCGTTGTACACCTTCACCGCGGCGTTCTCGACCCAGTCCCGCCGGCCGAACCGGTCGGCCACGCGGGAGGTGACGCGCATGAGCCGGAGGAACGGGCCGCGTTCGGCCAGCGACGCCGGCAGGAGCGACACGTTCAGGACATAACTGAGCAGGATGAGCGCCCACCAGAGCCAGGCCGCCCCCGACACCACCCCCAGCGCGATCCAGAGATAGGCCGGCAGGCCGGGCACCAGCAGGCCGATGCGCGGCCCGAGCAGGTACAGCCCAAGCGCCACGACGCCGAGTGCCGAGGCGAGTCCGGCGGCCGACCACTGGAAGAAGAGCCTGGGAGGAGAGTCGTAGTTGCCCTGATTGGGCAGCGGGCGGCCGTCCCACTCGTCCCACTCGTGGCCGAGTCGGCGGTCGACTTCGATGCGGATCAGCTGCGGGCGGGCGGTCTCGGACATGGGTCCCCAAGATAGCAGGCGACCCGGCTATTCGCTTGGCGGCGGAAGGGCATCGCCGTACGTTTGACCCATGCTCAAGGGACCCCGCCTGGAAGGCCAGTTTCGCACCGACGACCGGGCCCGCGCCGCCTACGCGGAAGGGGCGGGCATCTACCGCATCGTGCCGGCCGCGGTGGCGATCCCCGCCAACATTCCCGACCTCCAGCAGCTGGTACGGTGGGCCGCCGCCACTGGCACGCCGCTGGTGGCGAGGGGCGCCGGCAGCGCGATGGGCGGAGGGAATGTCGGCGACGGCGTCGTCGTCGACCTGACGGCGCTCGCCCCGCCCTGGCTCGACGTGGACGGTCCCGGGCGCCGGGCCTTCGTGACGGCGGAGGTCACGGCCGGCGCGCTGGATGCCGCCGCCCGGGAACACGGCCTTCGCTTTCCTCCCATGCCGTCGAGCGGCCGCTGGGCTACCCTCGGCGGGATGGCCGCCACCAACGCCGCTGGCGCGTCGGCAGTGCGGTCGGGCAGCGTGCGGAACTGGATCACGGGTCTCGAATGGGTGGACGCCGAGGGTGCAACCCACCGCTGGGTCCGGGGTGAACCGGTCAACGGCCGCCGGTGGACGGCGCTGGCGGACCGGCTGCACTCCGCCGGCGAGTTGATCCGGCGCCGATTCCCGAGGGTCCGGAAGAATTCGTCCGGGTACGCGGTAGATGCCTTCCTGGAATCGGGCGACCTGCTGGAGCTGCTGATCGGTTCGGAGGGCACCCTGGGCTTCATCACCGCGGTGGACTGCCGGCTGGAGCCGCTCCCCGGCGCCACCGCCGGGATGCGCATGGCCCTCCGCTCGCTCGACTACCTGGCCGACGTCGTGACCGCGTTGCTCCCGCTCCGGCCCGCCGCGCTCGAACTGCTGGACGGGACGTTCCTGTCGCTGGTCGAAAACGAGGGCGGCCACGTGCCCGAGATTGCCGAGGGCGCGGACGCCCTGCTCCTCGTGGAGTTCGAGCGAGCCACCGACGCTTCGGCGCGGGGCGCAGTGGGCGACGCGGTCCGCGCCGTGAGCGACTGGACCGCGGACGTCGAGACCGCCGTGACCCCCGGGGCGTCCGAGGAGCTCTGGCGCATCCGGCACGCGGCGAGCCCGATCCTGGCGCGGCTTCCCGAGACCCATCGCTCGATGCAGGTCATCGAGGACGGCGCGGTGCCCGTGGCGCGGCTGGCGGACTACATCCGGCTGGTCCGGCGCGTCACGGCCGCGCACGACGTGGGTGCGGTCATCTTCGGCCACGCCGGCGACGGCAATGTCCACGTCAACCTGCTGGTGGACACCACCAGGAGCGGCTGGGAGGGCGCAGTGGCGTCGGTACTCGGGGAAGTGTCCGCCGGCACCGTGGCCCTCGGGGGCACGTTGAGCGGCGAGCATGGCGACGGCCGCCTCCGTGCCCCGGCGCTGGAATCGGTGTTCGGCCCCGAGCTATTCCAGCTCTTCCGCGACATCAAGGCCGCCTTCGACCCTGCGGGAATCCTTAACCCGGGGATCAAGTTCCCGGCAGGCGAGGGCGCCGTGAGCCGGCTCAAGGTCGGCCGGGCGGCGGCCGACATTCCACCCGACATTGCGCTGGCCCTGCGCGACATCGAGCGCACCGGCGGCTACGCGCGGACGCGCCTGGACCTGGCCTCATGAAACAGTACCTCGACCTGCTGGCCCGCATCCTCGACACCGGCGCCGAGAAGTCCGACCGCACCGGCACCGGCACCAGGAGCGTGTTCGGTCATCAGATGCGCTTCGACCTGGCGGCGGGATTTCCCCTCGTCACCACGAAGAAGCTGCACCTCAAGTCCATCGTCCATGAACTGCTCTGGTTCCTGCGCGGCGACACCAACGTCCGGTACCTCCGCGACCACGGCGTGACCATCTGGGACGACTGGGCCGACCCCGCGGGCGAGCTGGGCCCGGTGTACGGCTACCAGTGGCGGTCGTGGCCCGCACCGGATGGCGGCCACATTGACCAGATCAGCCAGGTCCTCGGGGAGCTCCGCCGGAATCCAGACTCCCGCCGGCTCATGGTCAGCGCCTGGAACGTGGCGGACATCCCCCGGATGGCCCTCGCCCCCTGTCACGCCCTCTTCCAGTTCTACGTGGCCGACGGCCGCCTCTCCTGCCAGCTCTACCAGCGGAGCGCGGACGCGTTCCTGGGCGTCCCATTCAACATCGCCTCCTACGCCCTGCTCACCATGATGGTGGCGCAGGTGTCCGGATTCCGGCCAGGGGAGTTCATCCACACCTTCGGCGACGCCCACCTCTACACCAATCACCTGGAGGCGGCCCGGCTGCAGCTCGGCCGGGCGCCGCGCGCCCTGCCCACCCTGCGGCTCAACCCCGCGGTGACCAATCTCTTCGATTTCCGCTATGAGGACATCGAGGTCCACGGCTACGACCCGCACCCGCACATCCCCGGCAAGGTGGCGGTCTGATGATCGCGCTGGTGGTGGCCGCAGCGGAGAACGGCGTCATCGGGAAGGCCAACGGCCTGCCCTGGCACCTCTCCGCTGACCTCCGGCGGTTCAAGGCGATCACCGTCGGCCACACGGTGATCATGGGGCGGAAGACCTTCGATTCCATCGGGAAGGGACTGCCGGGACGGCGGAACCTGGTGGTGAGCCGGAACCCCGAGTTCCGCCCCGCCGGCGCCACGCGGGTGCCGAGCCTCGCCGCGGCGCTGGACGCCGCGGGCCCCGGGTGCGACGTGTTCATCGTCGGGGGCGCGGAGATCTACCGCCAGGCGCTGCCGCTCGCCGACCGCGTCTACCTGACCGTGGTGCACGCGTCCCCCGAGGGAGACGCGCACTTCTTCCTCCCGGAAGGGCTCGAGTGGAAGCTGATCTCTTCCGAGGAGCACGGCGCCGACGAGAAGAACGATTTCCCGACCGAGTTCCGGCTCTACGAACGCCGACGCTGAGCTCCTTCCCCGCTTCCCCGCCTCCCCACCTTCCAAACGAAGTTTGGAAATCCGCCAAAAATCTATTGTGCTCCGCTCCCCTTTTTCTTAACTTGGTATCCGACAACAGCAAGCGCTGCGGCTCGCCTCAATCCGGTGGCGGCCTTTTTTGTAGGGGGAGTGTTTGGGAGTTCGGATCGGACTCGCCTACAACCTGAAGCCACAGGCCGCAGCCATCGCTGGGGGGAGCTTCGCCTCCCCTACCGACCGGAACACCGCCCTCCGCGAACTCCGCACCGATCTCGAACAGCCCGATCTCTACGCCGAGTGGGACGAGCCCGGCACTATCGACGCCATCGAGCGTGCCCTGCGCCCGCTGGGGCAGGTCATCCGGCTCGAGGCCGACGCCAGCTTCCCCCAGAAGCTCGCCGACGCGCGGCCCGACTTCGTGTTCAACATCGCCGAGGGGCTCTACGGCCCGAACCGCGAGGGCCACGTGCCGGCCATCTGCGAGTTCTTCGGCATTCCCTGCCATGCCTCCGATCCGCTGGCGCTGGGCCTGGCCCTCCACAAGGGGCGCACCAAGGACATCCTGGTGGCCCGCGGAGTCCCGACCGCACCCTACCATCTTGCGGAGTCGGTGGCCGACGCGGCCGCCTGCGCGCTGCCCTTCCCCCTCTTCGTCAAGCCGTCCTGCGAGGGTTCGGGCAAGGGCATCACGGTCGACAACCTCTGCCACGACCGCCCCGCCCTCCTCCGCCGCGTCGAGCAGCTGCTCGCCACGTATCGGCAGCCGGTGCTCATCGAGACCTGGCTCCCCGGCGCGGAGTTCACGGTGGCGGTGCTGGGCAACGGCGCGGAGGCGCGCTGCCTGCCCATCGTGGCTCTCAGGTACGACGACCTGCCGGAGGGCGCCCCCCCGATCTACGGCTACGAGGCCAAGTGGATCTGGGACACCCTCGACAACCCGCTCGAGATCTACGAATGCCCGGCGCCCATCCCGGAGTCGCTGGCCCGCCGCATCCGCGAGGCCACGCTCGGCGCCTATCATGCGCTGGGGTGCCGCGACTGGTGCCGCATCGACCTGCGCTGCGACGCCACCGGCGCCCCGATGGTGGTCGAGCTGAACCCGCTGCCCGGCATCCTCCCCGACCCGCGGGACAACTCCTGCTTCCCGAAGGCCGCGCGCGCCGCGGGGATGGACTACGACGAGCTCATCCAGACAGTGGCGGACATCGCCTGGCGGCGGATTTCCGGCCAGCGGCTCCTTGCCGAGGTGGCCGCGTGAGGGTCGCCATCCTGCACGACGGGGGCAGTGAGGAGTGGAGCGCCGCCGACGTGGCCGCCGTGCTCGGCAACATCCGGGAAGTCGACCAGATCCTCCGGAACGCCGGACACACCACCGACACCATCCCGGTCTACCTGGGCGACCTCACCTGGCTCGATCGTTGCCAGAAGGCCGACCTGGTCTTCAACCTCTGCGAGGGGATCAACGGTCACTCGCGGTTCGAGGACTACGTGGTGGCCGCCCTCGAGCTGATCCGGGTGCCGTTCACCGGCTGCCGCTCGTGGCCCGTCACCATCTGCCACCGAAAGCACGTGGCCAACACGCTGCTCCAGTCGGCGGGCGTACCGGTGCCGGCCTTCGCGCTGGTGCACGAGGCCATGATTCCCGAAGGGGTCCGGCTTCCGGTCATCGTCAAGCCGTCCATGGAGGACGCCAGCGTGGGCATCGACGAGGGGTCGGTGTGCCTCACGCCTGCGGCGCTCCTCGAGCGGCTGGCCAAGGTCACCGGCATGTGGGAAGACGTCCTGGTACAGGAGTACGTGGCGGGCCGCGAGTTCAACGTCGGCTTCGTGGGGACCACGGCGTTGCCGATCTCCGAAATCGATTTCACCGGGCTCGCCGCCGGCAAGCCGCCCATCGTGACCTACGCCGCCAAGTGGACGCCGGGCAGCGACTACGACCTCCACACCGTCCCGGTGTGCCCTGCGCCGGTTGATACCGCCACCGCCGAACTCCTGGTGAGTGTTGCGGAACGCGCGTGGCGCACCATGGCAAAGTGCGAGGGCTACGGCCGGGTGGACATCCGGCTCAGCCCCGACGGCACGCCCTGGGTGCTCGAGGTCAACCCCGATCCCGACCTCTCGAGCGACGCCGGGCTGGCGCGGATGGGCCGGGCCTACGGCTGGGATTACCCGACGCTGGTCCTGCAGGTGGTCGAGGAAGCGCTGGAGCGGGGCCGCGTGGCGCTCGCCGAGGGCGCACTGTCGGGGCGGGTCACCTCGTGACGAGGGCCGCGATCGAATCGCGGGTGCGCGGGCTCACCGCAGCGGACCGGGTTGGCGTGGAAGCCATCACCATGGGCGTCGGCCTCTTCCGCGACGACGAATTGCCGGTGGCGTTGGAGGTCTTCGACGCCGCCGTGGCCGGCAGCCCCGACTACACGGCGCTCGGCGTGGAAGTGGATGGGCGGCTGGCGGGGTGGATCTGCTGGGGGCCGACCCCCTGCACCCTCGCCACCTGGGACCTCTACTGGATGGCGGTGGACCCGGCACTGCACGGGCTCGGGCTCGGCACCGCCCTGGTGGACGAGATGGAGCGCCGCCTGACGGGCCGCGCCCGGCTCGTCGTGGTGGAAACCGCGGGCCGAGCGGACTACGCGCCCACCCGCGCCTTCTATGAGGCCCGTGGGTACCGGGCCGTGAGCTCGATCCCGGATTTCTACGCGCCGGGAGACGACCAGGTGACGTTCGTGAAGTACTTCGAGGCCCCCGTAATAACCTGAGGATGGGGTAAAGGCATGGAGACTTGGCAGGAAGTCCTGCGTAAGAACTCGATCGCGTCGCTCGATACGCTCGCCAGCCGGTTCGGCGCCGAGAACTTCCCCGAGCTCGACCGGCTCCGCCTCGCGGCGGAGAACTTCGAGTTCCGGATTTCGCCGGCCATGGTGGACCTGATCAAGTCCCCCGACGACCCGATCTGGCGGCAGTACGTGCCCACCGTGCAGGAGCTCGAGGTGCACGACGGCATCGTGGACTCGCTGAACGAGGACGCGGACAGCCCGGTGCCCAACATCACGCACCGCTACCCCGACCGGGCGCTCTTCCTGGTGAGCCCGGTCTGCGCCAGCTACTGCCGGTTCTGCACCCGTCGCCGCAAGGTCGGCGATCCGGAGAAGATCCCGATGTCGCAGTTCGAGTCGGCCTTCCAGTATCTGGAGAGCCACACCGAAATCCGCGACGTCATCATGTCGGGCGGCGACCCGCTGCTGCTCAATGACCGTCGGCTGGACGCCATCCTGGCCCGGCTCCGGAGCATCAAGCACATCGAGATCATCCGGATCGGGAGCCGCGTGCCCTGCCACCTGCCGGAGCGGATCACGCCGGAGCTCTGCGCCACGATCAAGAAGTACCACCCGGTCTGGATCAACACCCACTTCAACCACCCCGACGAGCTCACGCCGGCGGCGGTGAAGGGCCTCGGCATGCTGGCCGACGCGGGCATTCCGCTCGGATGCCAGACCGTGCTCCTCCGGGGCGTCAACGACACCCCCGAGGTCATGAAGCAGCTGATGCACCGGCTGATGATGGCCCGGGTGCGGCCGTACTACATCTACATGGCCGACCAGGTGGCGGGCGCGGAGCACTTCCGCACCAGCGTGCAGACCGGCCTCCGCATCATGGAGTCGCTCCGCGGCTGGACCAGCGGGCTGGCCAATCCGCACTTTGTCATCGACGCCCCGGGCGGCGGCGGGAAGATCCCGCTCCTGCCGGAATACGTGGAGTCGATGAACGACGAAGAGGTCATCCTGCGGAACTTCCGCGGGGAGCGGTTCGTGTACCGCCAGCCCAATGAGGAGGAGGCCCTGGTGGCCATGGGCGGCCGCACCGACCCGGAGTATCTCTTCCAGCCGACGCTGCAACTGAAGAAGCCGGCCAAGCGAACCAGCAAGACAGCGAAGCGAAAGCTGGCTTGAACGCCGGGCACCACCACGGTGCAATCCTGGAAGACCCCGCCCGGCCGCAGCCGGGCGGGTTTTTCTTTGCCCCTGCCCTTGCCCCGCACCCGTTTGGGTTGAACACTTGAAGCCGGCCCCTTCAGGAGCAACGCCATGGCGCTCGGCGGCAAGAGCTGGGA
>DAOMFQ010000070.1:0-10128 GCA_035429905.1 Gemmatimonadales bacterium | reverse complement strand
TCTGAGCAAAAGCCTTGCCCTGCGGATCGATCCGCAGCGACGCTACGCCGCCGCGGGACGGGGCGAGGCTGGCGACCAGCAGGATCAGCGCGGGAAACGTGGGCGAGTGCATGGCAGGATCCTCGAGTCTCCTCGGACGACGAACCCCAGCCGGCGAGGAGTCGCCAGCCGGGGTGGGTGGGTCAGCGGGAATGCTACGCCCGGGTGAGGGGTTCCGCCAGATCCGGCGCGCGCCACCCTGGTCAGCGCTCGACGAAGCGATAGCTCGCGTGGCAGTCATAGTCGATGCCGTGCTTGCGCTTGAGGTGCTCGATGTACCGGAGCTGGCCCGGTGTGTGCGGGCTCGCCACGCCGTCGCCGAGGGGCTCGCAGGTGTGGAGCAGGATTTCCTCGAGGCACCCGTCCAGGCTCATGCGCTTGTGCGCGGCGAGGTCCACAAGCAGCGCCGCAAGGCGCCGCTCCAGGCGCACGGGGACGTCCACCCGCTCGATCGGCACCGGGGGCCCGACATTGTAGATGTAATGTCCGAACCCCAGCTCGTAGCCGTCGAGGTCCCGGACCGCGTAGTCCCGCAGGCCATACTCCCGGTCACCGGGGGGCGTAACGACCTCGACGCCGGTCGCGCGGTGGAAGTCGTAGAGCGCGTCGGCGTCGCTCACTACGAAGTTCACCTCGCATCCAGCCGGACTCGGCGCCCCCTGCTGGAGGAAGAGCTGGACCTGTCCCAGCGTCACGCCGGCAAAATGCGGCGGATCGCCCCAGAGAAAGCCCAACTTGAAGCCGAGCCGGCGGGTGTAGAACTCGACGGCGGTCGGCACATCGTTCACCGAGAGCGTGGGGTGGAGCCGCTCGCAGTCGATTTCGGGAGGGGTCGGGGTGGTCATGCTGCGCCTCCGATGATGAGGTCGAACGCCGTGGCCGGGCGGACCGTACCGAAGTAGTGGTCTTCGGCGGCGTCCCACCTTGCGTGCCACGCCACGAGAACCTGCGGATCCTCGCGCGCGGCTAGGCGAGCATGCCGGACCGCTTCCGGCGCCTCGACGAGCACGGTCAGGTCGAGCAGGTCCGCGAGCTCCGGCCGTGCGGAGTAGGCCCCGTCGAGGATGACAACGGGACCGGGCAACCGCACGATCGGCTCGGCCTGCATGCTGTAGCTCCCATCCGGCCGGGCTTCCGCGCCGAAGTCGAAGGAATGCCACGTGGCTGGCCGACCTGCCCGGAGAGGCTCGAGCGCCTCGGTCCGGAGGCGGCGCCAGTCGAGCGCGTCGGCCGCCCGCTCGGCCGCGCTCCGTGCCTCCCAGCCGCTGGTCGCAATCTCCGACGCGAAGAAGTCATCGGCGGGCACGACGACCCCATCCACGAGCGGCGCCAGGAGTGCGGCCAGCGTGGACTTGCCCGACCCGCTCCGGCCGTCGATGGCGACGACGAGGGGCCGCTCGGCGTCGGGCATTCGCCGTTTGATCTCAGCCGCCAGCGCCACGGCCGCGCCGTGCGGCGAGGCGGCAGGGTCATTCATCGCGGAGAGTCTGGCCGGTTCCGGTTCAGCCAATAGTAGAGCGGCAGGCTGAAGCCGAGGCCGCCGAGGAGCGAGAGCACGACGAACCAGGGCCAGCGCACGGGGCCGATCGGGTGCCGGGCGAAGTACACGCTCAGCAGCACGAGGGCCAGCGCGACATCGAGGATGAAGCCGAGCGCCAGGCGGTCCTGCAGCACGGGGCCCACGCCCTGGAACTCGAAGCAGAGCCAGTACAGGAAAAAGCCGTTGGGGACGACGAACCCGAGGAGCGCGGCGAGGAGGAGCCACATCGGAGCGTGCCTATGGTCCGCTGGCCGGCGCCGCGGGGAGCGGCACCCGGTAATACCGCTGGATCAGCCACCGCCCGTCGGGCTGCCGAACCCACTCCATCACGAAGCGGCCGTGCTGTTCGCTGACCGGCTGGCCCGGGAACGAGAGCTTCTCGAAATAGGAGCCCCAGAGGAGCGCGGTGTCGCCGAAGACCTCGATCGTTTCGGGCATGGAGACGGCGGAGTCCACGACCACGCCCGGGAACGAACCCATGAAGGCGCGGATCGAGTCCGCTCCCAGGATCGGGAAGATGCCGGGCTCGAAGAGCACGCCGGTGGGGGTGAAAAAGGCGGCGATGGCGTCGGCATCCACGGCGCGGGCGGCCACCATGTATCGCCCGAGCGCCTCGGCCACCTCGGCCCGGGTCTCGGCGTCCGGCATCACGGAGCGCGGCGCCTCGGCGGGAGAGCAGGCGGCCAGCAGCAGGGTGACGAAGAGTCGGGCCCGCATCAGCGCGCCGGCTCATAGTTGAGGAGGACGGCGCCGTTCCCGAACGCCCGGGTCCCGGTAAGCCGGAGCGGTGCGCGCTCGGTGACGGAGTCGAACATGGTCCGCCCCCGGCCGAGCACCACCGGATTGACGACGATTTGATACGCGTCGATGAGCCGGAGCTGGGTCAGCTGCGACACGATGGTTCCGCTGCCGAGGATCGTCATGTCGGGGCCGGGGGCTGCCTTGAGCCGGCGGACCTCGTCTGCGAGGTCGCCCTTCAGCAGGGTCGTGTTCTGCCACGCGGCCTTCGACATCGTGCGGGAGAACACCACCTTCGGCATCGCGTTCATGCCCGCGGCCACTTCCGGCATCATCTGGGCCGCCATCGGCGTGGGCCAGAACCCCGCCATCATGTCGTAGGTGACCCGGCCGAAGAGCAGCATCCCGTTGCCGCTGGCGTTGCCGGCCACGAAGGCGTTCCACTCCGCGTCCGCAGGGTCCTTGTGCGCGAAGCTCATGTCGCCCCTGGCGTCGGTGAAGAAGCCGTCCAGCGACACGTGATTGAACACGACCACTTTCCGCATCATCGCCCTCCTCGCCGTCCTACGACAGGTTTTCCTGGATGAACCGCGGGCTCAAGTGGATGTCCACCTGCACCAGGTTCACCTCGCCGATGCAGGTGAAGCTGTGGACTTCCCCGGCCTTGATGACCAGGATGTCGCCCGCGGCGGCTTCAAACTGGACGCCGTCCACCGTGTAGCGCCCGCGGCCCTCGCGAATGAACTGCACCTCGTCGTATGGATGCCGATGGGGCCCGGGGCCGCGCCCGGGCGCGGCGTCCAGCAGAAACGCGGAGATGCCGACGTCGCCCTGCTCGGCCCCGACGAAGTGATGTGAGCTGCCCCGAAACGGCAGGTCTTCCACGCGAACGCGGTGCATTCTGGTTGCCCTCTAGTTGGCGCCTGGAGCGCCTTCCCTGATCTGCCGATCGTAATCGGCGGCATCGTAATGCCCGAGGGACGCCGCAATCAGGCCGTCTCGATCGATGGTCCACTCCTCGAAGCCGCTGATGTGCACCGCGTTGCCGGTTCCGCCGGGGCCGGTGTTGGTCCCCGTTAGCGTCCAGCGGAAGACGACGTCCCTCCCGGTCACGACAAGCGTGTCCATGGTGACCACCATGTCGGGCAGGGAGGTCATGAAGCCCTGGGCCGCCGCCGTGAGGGCGGCCCGCCCGACCGAGGGCTTCCCGTCGTTGATGGTGAGCGAGCCGTCTTCGGCGAAGAACGACGCGACCCGCGCCGCGTCTTGGCTGCTCCAGGCGGCGGCATAGCGAGTCCCGAAGTCCCGCAGTGCGGCGGGATCCATGGGCTTCTCCCTTCCGGAGCAGCCAAACAGGATTGCGAGCGTCAGCACCCCGAGCGGGTACGTCTCCCGAAGTCTCACTTGGCCCCCCGCTTCACCGCCTCGGCGGCCAGTGCCCTTACCAGTCGCTTGACGAGTCCGATCGGCAGGGGCCTATCGAGCGGGAACCGGACGGTGCCCTTCGAGGTCCGGTAGCCCTTGAGGTCGGCCGCGTGCGCTCGCCGGATCGCCGCGCCGACCGGGTAGAGGCTGCAGTGCTCCTTCCAGGCGGCGTACCAGACAAACAGCCTGCCGTCGAGCCGCGCGGCGGGAATGCCGTAACTGAAGGCGTCGACGGCGCGCGGGGCCGCACCGCGAATGGCCTCGCGGAGCTTCTTGAGCGTGCTGCGCGTGCCGGGGGGCAGGGCCGCGAAGTAGGCGTTGAGCCGGGCGCGGTCTCGCTGCCCATCACTCTTCAGGGCCACAGCGTCTCCTGCTCGAAGGTGATGCCGAGCGTCGAGTCGGAGGCCGCCAGGACCGCGGTGTACTGGTAGCGGGTGCTGTCGGCCTCGCCGGCGCTCTGCCACCAGAACCCGCCGGTCACCAGCACGTGACTCGGCCCGATGACCTGGAAGGCGAGGGAGTCCCACCTGAACTGGGTGGGCGGCCGCCAAGGACCCCGGTACCGGGCGTCGAGTTCCACCCACGACGCCTGGCGGGGCACACCGTTGAAGATGATGCGGGCACCGGCCCGGTCGTACGCGGTGGCGATGTCGGCGCGCCGGCCCTCGCGCAGCGCCGCCCCGTACCGCTGGTACAGGTCGGCCGCTTCCCCGAGCAGGTCGCGCTCCGGCCGGGCGAACACCGAGCCGTGCGGTACCGCCGGCCCCGTGGCCCCGTGCGGCCAGCCGGCGCGGTCGAAGGTGACGCCGGGCACCGCGGCGCCGGAGTCTCGGAAGGTGGAGTCGATGGCGAGCCGTCCGGTCTGCTGGTTCACTGCCACCAGAAACATCCGCGCCCTCCCGTCATTCACCACGAGGCGGCTCCCCCCCTCGTCGTACGCCATCCAGTGCGGCGTGAAGGTCGAGTCGAAGGTCACCCGGCTGATTTCACGCGGATGGGCCGACTCCCGGACGTCGAGCACCAGCAGCGCATGTTCATCGGGTACGGTCTGGATCCAGTACGACCCGGCCAGGATCGGCACGGCGCAGTTCATCCCTGCGAACGCGCGGAGGAACTCCACGCGCGGCGTCGGGCTATCGATGTCGGTCACCCGGTAGAAGCCGCAGGTGAAGGTGGCGAGGAGCACGGTGCGCCCGTCGGCCAACGTGCGGGGCTCCCCCGGGAAGAGGTGGTGGTCCTCGTTCCTCCGGTTCGGCACGCCCTCGTGCGCATGGCCGTCGCCCGCGGTGGTGGCGGGAAGCTCGACGGTCGAGAGCAGCGCAAGGTCCGACAGGCGCCAGATCTGGAGGTGCGCGCCGAACTCGTCGGTCATGTCGGTGCTTGTGGACACGACGCGATCGATGGCTGGTAGCACCGCGAGGCTGTACGGACGCATCTGGGTGCTGTCGAAGCCGGGCGCCCGCGCGTTGGTGCCGCGGATGAAACGGCCCTCGCGGTCAAGCTCGACCAGGCCGCCGGGTGGGGTGTTGCCGGGTCCGCGTCCCTGGAAGGTGGCCAGCAGGTTGCCGTTGGCGAGCCGCACGAACGAATGCGGGAAGCTGTAGCCGCCGAGTTCGGTGAATGAGCCCAGCAGGCGCGGCTCCGCGGGCGCGCCGAGGTCGAAGCGGAAGGTCCTCCCGGCGCCGAAGCCGTTCGCGAACAGCACCCGGTCGATCTCGAGCTGATGCTCGGTGTGGTGCGGGGTCGTGCCCGTCGCGCCGACCGGGAGGGTGGAGAGGACGCGGGCGTAGGTGGGGGAGCCGGGGCGCACGTCGAGCACGGCCAGGAAGTCGCTTTCCTGCTTGTCGCCGTCGCCGGCCCAGACGTACAGATACGGGGCCGACACCTGCTGGGCATGGACGGCCGGTACGGTGGCGAGGGCGGCCATCACGAGCGCCGCGAGGCACTTCTCCATGCTGGGACGCTCCCTGGGGGAAGGGGGTAATCCGGCGGACAACTTACGTCGCGGCGCCTGCCTCGGCCAGCGGGCTACGCACGCGAGGTGGGGTCTCGGTGCCGGAGCAGGATGATGCCCAGCGCAATCATCCAGAGCGGAAGCAGGTAGTTGTTGAGGGCCGCGACCGGCGCCAC
The DNA here is from genome assembly GCA_035429905.1 of Gemmatimonadales bacterium. Taxonomy (GTDB): domain Bacteria; phylum Gemmatimonadota; class Gemmatimonadetes; order Gemmatimonadales; family GWC2-71-9; genus SPDF01. The sequence continues at coordinate 4,256 of DAOMFQ010000070.1, read as the reverse complement.
GGCCGGGGTCAGGTTCCGGAACATCCCGATCCAGCCAAGGCAGCCCGTCGCGAGGCCCGTGATGGCCAGCCAGGGGGCGGTCGCGCGGGAGCGGAGGAGGGCCCACGCCGTGAGGACGAAGAAGGCGCTGAAGGAGAGCTCTCCAAGGAACTCCCCGAGATAATTGCCGAGGTAGAGGTTCAGGCCGTCGAAGAGCGCGGCGAGCACCTGTTGCTGCGCCGGATCGGCAGACACGTACAGCTCGGCCAGCCGCCAGTGCATGGTCGGCCAGCGCAGCAGGCCGAGCATCATGGTGATGGCGCTCATCAGGGCGCAGAGGAGCGCCAGGAGCATCGCGCCGGGGTGCGACTCCCGGTAGGCGCGGTAGGCGCCGACCCCGGCCGGCAGCCAGATGAGCGGCAGGAATCCGTAGAGCGCCCACGCCGCGCGCCCGCTCGGGCCGGTGGCGAGCAGCGCCGGCAGCACCGTGCCGGCCGGTCCGTCGAGCACGTCGGGGTAGTTGAACCGGGCCGCGAGGTAGGCGAAGACCGCCAGGAACCCGAGGGCACCCAGGACGAGCGAGAGGCCGCCGAGGCGGATGGTGACGATGGACTTCACGGTGGGCCTCGCTCGAGGGTGGGCGTGAGTGTCGCAATGACGTCGGTCAGCGCCGCGGCGAAGGTGCGCGCGTGGTCGCGGTCTCGGCGGGCGATCCAGCACCGCACCGCGCCGAGCGACGCGCTCGGCACCGCCGCCAGCGCCCCTCGCCGCCGCTCGAAGAGCGCGAGCCGCGGCCGCCACCATCCGCCCTCGAGCGTCGCCCGGTCGAGTTCGCCCACGGAAACGGTCAGCCACTCGTCTGGCATGGTGACGCGGTCGTCGGCCAGCGTCAGCAACCCGACTTCCTGCACCCTGGCCTCGCCGCCCCACTCGATGGTCAACTCCTCGCCCTCGAGGGTCAGCCGGCCCTCACAGAGAAAGGAGGTGCTCACCGCCTGGAAATCGCGGAACTCGTCGCGGCCCGGGACCTTCAGGGTGAACGCGAGCGTGAGGGTCACGGGCTCACCGGAGCGCGGCCGCCAGCGCCGCCGCCTCCATGCCGCGAAAGATGGTGGCGTGCGTGAGATCGGGGCGGGGGGTGTACACCCACGCGAGCCCTGCGGGCGATTGGGCGCGGAGGAGCGCGTCGAGCCGGAGCGTGGCGTCCGCAATCTCGCCGACGTTCGAGCTGGCCAGGTAGAGCGTGCGCGAACCCGCGTCGAAGGCCGCGAGGCGGGCCGGCGCGGAATCCAGCAGCGCGCCGGCGTTCCACCAGAGGCTCGGGTCGAGCGCCACGTAATGGTCGAAGAGGTTCGGCTCGAGGAGGAAGGTCTCCACGACGAACAGGCCGGCGAGCGACTCGCCGACGATGGCTCGCTCCTCGCTGGTGCGGTAGCGGGCGTCCACGGCTGGAATGAGCTCGTCGCGCAGGAACTGCCGGAAGGCCGCCGAGCCGCCCACCCGCGGGGCGATGGCGCTGTCGGAGGCGACGCGCGTGGGGCCGGTGAGGTCGCGGCGGCGCTGGGTGTTGGGAATCCCCACCACGAGGACCGGTCGGATGGTGCCCGCGGCGATCAGCGAGTCCACCGTGGCCACCACGTGCGGGAAGTCCTCGTCGAGGCCGCCGTCCGGCATGTAGAGCACCGGGAAGCGCGCCGCGGGCGCGGCGGCATAGGCCCGCGGCGTGTGCACGTTGACGAGGCGGGCCTCGCCGACGGCGGCGGAGGTGATCGTGAACTGGTCCTGCGCGGGGAGCCGGCCCGCCGCCAGCGCGAGCGCGGCCAGGGCCGCGAGGAGCGTGCGACGATGCACGACGGTCAGGCGGTGCGCGCCACGACGACGATAGCGCCCATCGGCAGGCGGAGGGGCGCCGACCCGCCGGCCTCGGCGAGCGCCGCGGCGACGGCCGCCATGATGACGTCCGGCTTCGCGGTGCCGCGGGCCTCGATGGCACCATAGACAGGATTGCCCAGCACCAGGCCGCGGGCCGCCTCGGTCGCGGATGGCGACCGGGCCTCCAGCTTCACGCGGTCGAGGGTCGTGACCTGAAATCCTGCCTCCGTGACGAGCCGCCGGAGGAGGGGTTCGTCGTCCATGCCGAACGGCACCAGGTAGAAGGTCGGCGGATCGGTGGGGAAGAACCCGCTGATGACCGTATGAGCGATGCGGCCGACAGGATTGGCATCGAGATCCTGCCACACACTGAAGGCCAGCACCCCGCCCGGCTTCAGCACGCGATGGGCCTCGCGCAGGGCGAGCGCCTTGTCGGGCACGAACATCAGCCCGAACTGGCAGACCACCGCGTCGAAGGAGGCGTCGGGGAAGGGAAGCGACTGGGCGTCCGCCGTCTGCCACTCCACCGTGCCACCGAGCGAGCGGGCGGTCTTCGCGAAGGCAATCATCGGCTCGTTGAGATCGGTGGCCACCAGCGTCGCGTCGGGCGGGAGCGCCTTGCGGAGCCGCGCCGTGACGATGCCGGTCCCGCAGGCCACCTCGAGGACGCGGCCGCCCGGCGGCACCCGCAGGCGGCCGACGAGATCCGCCGCGTACGGCTCGAAGAACATCGGCCCCAGGGAGCGGTCATAGTGCTCGGGAATCGAGCCGACGAATTGGGCGTTGGCTTCGGCCATCGTGATTCCTCGAGGGGGTTGCGGGTGGCGCCGCCCGGCTCACGCGGCGACCGGATCCGAGTCAGGGCTTCAGGTCCTCGCGCGGCCTCTCCCGTCCCTGCACCAGCATCCGCTCCGCGAAGTCCAGCCGCTCCTGCGTTTCGCTGAGCGCCTGGCGGAGCCGGTCCATTTCGTCGTCGAGCGACTCGAGCCGGCCCGCCTCGTCCTCGAGCGCCTGGAAGCGCGCCTCGTGCTCGCCCACGCCGAGCCGTTGCCGCAGGCGCAGCGCCCAGTACCCGAACGCCAGCGCGAGCCCCGCGTGCAGCGTGGCGTGCGCCGGCTCGCCCGGCACCGCGGCGAACCAGACGGCCCCCAGATTGATCGCGCTCAGGATGGCGGCGATCGGGAACCACACCTTGGGCTTGAAGGTCATGCCGGCCTCCGCCGTTCAGGTCGCGTAGAGCGACACGGCCACCACGTGGCAGGCCGTGCCGGCCAGGACGAACAGGTGCCACACGAAATGGCGATACCGGAGACGGCTGGCGGCGTAGAAGCCGACACCCGCCGTGTAGGCGAGGCCGCCGGCGGCCAGCCAGAAGAGCCCCCACCCCGGCAACCGGAGCCAGAGCGGTTGCGCCGCCACGATCGCCAGCCAGCCCATGCCGAGGTAGAGGCCGATCGAGAGCCGGGGAAACCGGATACCACCCATCGCCTTGAGGATGATGCCGGAGAGCGCCAAGCACCAGATCAGGCCGAAGAGAGTCCAGCCCCAGGGCCCGCGCAGCACGCCGAGGGTGAACGGCGTGTAGGTGCCCGCGATGAGCAGGTAGATGGCGCCATGGTCGAGGACCTGGAAGACCTGCTTCGCGCGGCCGGGCGCCAGGGCGTGATAGAGGGTGGAGGTGAGGTACAGGAGCGCCGTGGAGGCGCCGAAGACGCTGGCGCCCGCGATGGCCATCGGGCCGTGCGGCAGCGCGCCCAGGACCAGGAGCGGCAGCACGGCCACCGCCGCCAGGAAGCCGACGCCATGGCTGACGCTGTTGGCGATCTCTTCCCCGGGGGACTGGGGTCGGTGCGGTGCGGTGCCTGCCTTCGTCACGCTGTCTCCTTGAGCCTTGCCCGCAAGATAAGCGCCCGGCTCGGCGGGCGACGCGGGTCAGGCGCTTCCGTGCATGGGCAGTTGCGTGAAGGCGTGCAGCGCCGCCAGGAACGCGACGACCAGGAGCACGAGCCGCGCGTGATTGCCCAGCGTCCACTCGCGCGCCGCGCGGCGCAGCACCGCCGGGTCGTCGGGCATCGGTCCCTTGAACATGATCGCCAGGCGGGGATAGTGGTATGAGAAGGTGATCACGTCCAGCAGGACGAGGATGCCGAGGGCGGCGCCCAGCCCCCAGCGGGCGCCCGCCACCGACCAGGAGGCGATGACCCCGGCCAGCAGGAGCAGCTGCGTGGCGGGCGAGAGGATCCGGAAGTAGTGGGCCGGCGTGGTCCGCACCAGGAACTGCCGCGCGACGGCGATCGACGCGGGCACGTCGCGCTCGAAGTTGGGCGCCATGACCACGGACTCATACAGGGTGGCGCCGAGGAGCAGCGCCAACCCGAGCAGCGCGAGGGTGGCAAGGATGTGGG
>DAOMFQ010000069.1:0-10136 GCA_035429905.1 Gemmatimonadales bacterium | reverse complement strand
GCACCTATGACAAGGGCCCTCGCGGTGGACTCCTACCTGCTCAGTGACGCCGAATCGGTGGTCGCCCGGGTTCGGGTCGGCGATCCGGCCGCCCTGGAGATCCTCTACCGCGCCTACGAGACCCCCGTCTTCAACCTGGCCCGCCGCATCTGCCGCTCGGTGGAAGACGCCGAAGACGTCCTGCAGGACACCTTCTTCGAAGTCTATCGGAGTATCGGCCAGTACCGGGGCGACGGACCGCTCTGGGGCTGGATCCGCCGCGTCGCCGCCAGCAAGGCGCTGATGCGGCTCCGACGGAACAAGTACCGCGAAACCGATGAACTGCACGACGAGGCACACGCCGTCCGTCGCGAGGACACGCCTCTCAGAATGGACCTCGAGGCCGCGCTCGAGCGCCTGCCCGAAACCTCCCGCGCCGTGGTGTGGCTGCACGACGTCGAGGGGTACACCCACGAAGAAATCGCCGGGATGATGGACCGGACCCCGAGCTTCTCGAAGTCGCAGCTCTCCCGCGCCCATGCCAAGCTCCGCACCTGGCTTGGGGAGGAGGCGCAGGCATGACCCACCTCTCCATGGACCGGCTGGTGGCGCTTCGCGACGCGGCGACCGAGCCGGGCAGCGCCGAGAGCCAGGCCCACGTGGCGGCCTGCCCCCGGTGCGCTGCCGAACTCGATCGCCTGCACCAGCGCGTGGCCCGCCTCCGCGCGTTGCCGACGCTGCGGGCGCCGCGCGACCGGTTTGCGGTGGTGGCCGAGCGGGTGCGCCACGACCGCCGGCAGTTGCAGGTCCGGCGGGCCGGTATCGGCGCGCTGGCGCTGGCCGCCTCCCTGCTCCTGGTCGTGGTGGGACGCGATCTCCTGTCGCCCACGGTGGCCAGCGCCTCGGACCAGCTCACGGCGGTCATGGCGGAGTCCGCCACCCTGGAACAGGCGCTCCGGCAGCTCCGCGCCGACCAGCGGGTCACCGACGCCTACACGACCCGCGCGGCGGCGTCTCTCGAGGACCGCATCGCCGATCTCGACCGCCGGCTCGAGGCGGCACAGGCCCGTGGGGTTTCCGCCGCGGAGGCCAACCTGCTGCCGCTCTGGCGCGAGCGGGTGGGTCTCATGGACGCGCTGGTCGACGTGCACATGACGCGCGCGCAGAACGTGGGGCTCTGATGCGCCTCCGAATCCCCACCGCCGTGTCGCTTGTCCTGGTCGCTGTCACGTCCGCGGCTCCGCTCTGGGCGCAGGGCACGCCGGCCCCCAGGGCGCAGACGCGGTCCCCGCGGGCGGATTCAGCCTATGCGGCCGCGGCCCGGGATTCCGCGCGCGCCAATTTCGATACCCTTCGCCGGCGCAGCTATTTCTTCCGGGACTCGATGCAGCCGATGATGGCGCAGGCCTTCGGCATCCGCCGCGTGCGGATCGGGGTGGTGGTGAACACCCGGCCCTCGGATTCCGATTCCATCGGGGCGCTGCTCGACGCCGTCACCCCGGGCGGCCCCGCCGCGACCGCCGGCCTCCAGGCCGGGGACATCATCACCCAGTTCGGCGGCACGCCGCTGGCCGTGAAGATCAGCGCGGTTCCCCCGGGCACCAAGGTGCCGAATCCCGGTTTCCGGCTGGTGGAGCTGGTGGCCAAGCTGCAGCCGAATGACACCGTGACGGTCCAGTATCGGCGCGGCAAGGCGCGGAAGTCTGCCCGCGTGGTGACCGCGGCCGAACCGGACAACCTCACGGTCGTCATCGGGCCCGATGGCAACTACGGGTGGCGCGCCATACCGGACGGCGAGGCGTACTGGGTGGGCGGCGAGGGCGATAACGAACGGGCGCTGGAAATGGCCATGCGGCGGAGCGAGATCGCCCGTGGGTCGCTCCGGAGCCCCGAACCGCCCTTCGCCCCGCGCATGTCAGGCGCGATGCTGGACCTCGAGCTCGCGCCGGTCAACCCCCAGCTCGGCAGCTATTTCGGGACCACCGAGGGCGTCCTCGTGGTCGATGTGCCGGATCCTGCCCCGCTCGGGCTCAAGGCCGGCGACGTGGTGCTGAGCGTTGATGGGCGGAAGGTGTCGGGCCCCGGACAGCTGATGCGCATCCTGGGCAGTTACGACTCCGACGAGCCGATCGGGCTCGAGGTGATGCGCCAGAAGAAGCGAGTGGCGCTGAAGGGAACGCTGGGCGGCTAGGCGGGCGGGGCGGGGGAGAAGAGGTACGTCTCCATCTGTTCGAACAGGAACTTCTTGGCCTCCGGGCTTCGCAGATCCAGGCCGTAGTGGTTGATGAGCTGCTGCTGATACTTCAGCCACTCACCCCAACACACGGCGCAGATCTGTTCGAAGGCGCGGAGGCCAAGGTCGTTCTGGAACGGGCGAAACGCCATCTGGTCGCGGGTTTGGCCGCAGCGGACGCAGGTCACGGTTGGCATGCCCCGAACATACCGGGAGGCGGCCGGCCTAGCCATCTCCCCGGCGGAGCGCCTTGACCCCGCTCGCGGTGCCGACACCGGCGCCGATCCCGAAGATCGCAGTCGTCACCCCGGTCACGACCGGCAGGAGCGCCACCGGCCAGGCGACCACGGCGGCCAGCAGCCCCGCCGCGAACGGGAAGATCGGGGAATGGACGCCGTCCACGAAGCGGAGGCGGCGGCGGACGAAGTTCCGGGCAATGACGAAGCCGCCGATACCCGCGGCGACCGTAACAGCAAGGCCGATCAGGCCCATGGAGTCCTCGAGGTTGGAGTCGTGTTTCAGTACGAAACATAACCCCACGATGTTTCACATGGCCAGCTACGGCGTCCTTTCGGATAGCCTCCCCGCCTCCCCGCCTACCACCTTATCACACAGCTCCCCCACATGAAGCCGGACCCGAACGCGGTGACCACCAGCAGGTCGCCCCGCTGGAGCCGCCCGCTTCGGACGCACTCATCGAGCGCGATCGGGATGGTGGCCGAGGTCGTGTTGCCGTACCGCATGATGTTGTTGTAGACCTGGTCGTCCCGCAGCTTGAGTGATTTCTGGACGGCTTCCGAGATCCGCAGGTTGGCCTGGTGGGGAATCAGCAGGTTCACGTCGCTCCAGCCGTACCCCGCCTTGGCCAGCGCCGCGGTGGCCGATTCGGGCATCCGGGTCACGGCGTGTCGAAACACCTCCCGCCCGTCCATCTGCAGCCACTGGCGACCCTCGGTGAGCTGCGACGCGGAGATCCGCGGGTGATACATGGAGCCTGGCGCGTCCACCCACAGCTTCTCGGCGTAGTCCCCATCGGTGTGCAGGTCGAAGGCGAGGAGGCCCCGCGCCTCGCCGGTGTCCACCGGTCCGAGGACGGCGGCGCCGGCCCCGTCCGCAAAGATGACGGCGGTATGCCTGCCCGCCGTACTGACCTCCATGCCGGTGGACTGGATTTCCTCCCCGACCAGCAGGATCCGCTCGTACTGACCCGCCTTGATCCAGGCATCGGCCACGGACAGCCCGTAGACGAACCCGCTGCACTGCGCACGGATGTCGAGGGCGGGGAGGTGCCCTGCCCCCAGCGCGCGCTGGAGGTACACGCCGTTGCCTGGGCAGAAGTGGTCCGGGGTCGAGGTGGCGTAGACGATCGCGTCGATGTCACGGGCGGTGAGCCCCGCCGCCTCGAGCGCGCGTTGGGCGGCCGGGAGGGCCAGGTCCACCGAGGTCTGCCCTTCCCGCACCCACCGGCGCTGTTCGATGCCGGTGCGTTCGCGAATCCACTGGTCCGAGGTGTCCATCAGGCCGGCCAGGTCGTCGTTGGTGACGACCCGGTCCGGAACGGCGAAGCCGGTGCCGAGGATGGTGGTGCGGCGCACGATGCCTCCTCCTTACCTGCGGTAGAGGTACGCCAGCTTGACGAAGAAGCCATCCGCCTCGCGCTGCAGGTTGCTGAAATCGAACGCGCCGGTGGTGGAAGAGGATGAGCCGTAGCCGAAGAACGCCACCGTGCCGGGGCTCGGCTCGTAGGACGCGAGCCAGTCCACGCGCAGTCCATCCCGGCTGAGGTCGGTGGTGGGCACGCCGCCGAGGAGCAGCACCTGGCCGGTCACCGGGTCGCGCAGCTCCGACTGGCGGGTGGACTGGTATTCGGCGATGACCCGGAAGAAGAGCGGCACCGAGGGCTGGAACTCGACCTTGACCCGCGGGATGACGCTGTTGGCGTACTCTGATCCGTCGGAGGCGCGGTCGAGTGTCGCGTACGCCACGCTGCCCTCGAACCGGAGCGTCGTGCTCGGCCGGAGATTGAGGCTCGCGCTGAGTGCTACTCCGCGCCCTTCACTGCCCTCGGCGTAGAGCGGCGTGTGCCCGAACTCGTAGGTGGCTTCGGCGTTGAAGATCTTGTAGGTAGGCGTGCGCATCGTCACCTGGCCGCTGTACAGGTTGGTGAGCCGCTCCGGCGGCAGGTACGGCACGCCCGGCGCCGTTTCGAGCCCGGCATAGAACAGCGGATCGAACGCCGTGAACGAGCGCTGGGCCTGGCTGCTGAGGAACCACCCGCCGCGCAGCTGGAACTGGAAGGTGACCTGCTGGTCGCCCTCCAGCGGCGCGTTGTGCGGGAAATCCCGATACGTGTAGACCAGGGTCGGCCCGAAGAAGGTGGTGAAGTTCTCCAGCATGGCGCCCTTGGCGCCGTAGAACGAGAGCCGGTTGAAGATGTGCCACGAGACAATGTCGGTGCGGGGCACGAACCCCGCGGCCGCCACGAAGTCGGTCCCCGTGCCGTTGATCCCGTAGTTGAACCCCCAGGACCGCCCGGTCCGGTCGAAGGTCAACCGCCAGATGGGGTCGGTGACCGTCGGCGTGCTGCCGCCCAGGCTGGTCCACGACTGGCCGTACTGCCCCTCCACGAAGTAGAGCTTGGCGAAGACGATGTGGGCGTCGCCCTCCACCAGCCGGTTGTAGGCGCTGCCCTGGATGCGGTCGGTATACGTGAGGCCCGCCACGCTGTTCTCGCCGAGGTCGCGGCGGGCGCGCAGGAGGTTGAAGAAGGCGTCGTCGCCCACGGAGAACTCGTCGACCGCGCCGAGGTAGGCGATGCTGTTGCGCCCGACCTTGCCGGTGATCTTGGCGCCGCCGATCGGGTCGGCGATGCGCCGGGTGTAGATCAGCTGCCCCGGCGTGGCGAAGAGGTCGATCCCCTTGAGGAAGAAGGGGCGCTTCTCGGGCAGGAACAGCGCGAACCGCTCGTTGACGGTAATCAGCCCCTCGTCGGTCTCGATCTGGCTGAAGTCGGGGTTGACCGTGGCATCGAGCGCGATGCTCGTCGTGGCGAGCTGCAGGTTGACGCCGGCGCTGGGCTTCGGATCCTCGCGGGAGTATTCCCCCGCGGCGTTCCGCTCGCCGACCCAGGTCCCTGTGACGAACGGCTGGGCCTCGAAGACCACCCCGCGCTGCATGTCGGCGAGGCCGGTGAGGGTCCCCTCCTGCGCCAGGAAGCTCGAGTTGGCCCGGCGGACGTCGGTCCATGTGTCTTCGTACCCGCTGCGCATCACGTAGCGCGTGGCGTTGAATCCCCACGATTGCGCGCCGGAACCCGCGTACTGCAGGCTCTTGAAGGGAATCCGGACCTCGACCTCATAGCCTTGCTCGGTGCGCCGGCCCTTCGAGTCCCACAGGTAGTCGACGTTCAGGTCGTCCTGGCCGCCGAAGAGCTGTCCCGCGTTGGTGCCCGTCTCGCTGCGGAGCCCGTCTTCCTGCACGCCCAGCCCGTTGACGCCGAAGAAGGCGGCCCGCCGCCGGTCGTTGAAGGTGTCCAGATAGAGCCGGACCCGATCCTCGCCCTCGACCTTGTCGCGGTCGGTGAAGGTGGCCCGGATGCTGGCCGGGTCGGTGTCGTGCGCGATGATGCCGAAGTGAATGGCGGTCGGGGAGTACCAGACGAGGACGACGGTTTCCTGCTCCGCCATGCGGCCGTCCACCGGCCGATACTGGTGGAACCCTTCGAGCCGGGTGGCCCGGGTCCACACCGGCTCGTCGAGCACCCCGTCGACGGTGATGGCGGTGTCGATGCGCGGGATGGCGACCGACGGCGGTGGTGCCTGGCTTGGGGTCTGGACCAGGATGGCGAGGAGCGGCAGGAGCATGCCGGGAAACTTAGCGCGTTCCGGCTTCCGGGTCCCGGCTCCGGTCGGGGATGGTGCCCCGGAGCACCGCCACGCCGTCGATCGCCACGAGCATGCCCGTGTCCGGCAGCGATGTCACGCCGATCATCGTCAGCACGGGGCCCTGGCCGGCGGGAAAGATCCCAGCCGCCGTGGTGCGCATGGCGTCGAAGTCGTCATGCGAGCAGCCCACGCAGTACACCGTGAGCTTGACCAGGTCGGCGGGCACGCCGCGGACGAAGCGGATGATGGCGGACGAGTTGCCGAGGGCCCGGCGGAACTGCGCCGGGCGATCGCCGGGGCCCACCAGGAGGCCGGTACTGTCGAGCGGCACCTGCCCGGCCAGGAACACGGTCTGGCCGATCTTGACGGCGCTGCTGAACCCGGGGATGGTCGGCACCGTCGGCGCCTGGATGAACTCCGGGGTCGGCGGGTCGAGCGGGTAGATGCGCCCCGGGCCCCCCGGGCCGGTGGCCGGCGCCGTCGAGGGACCGCAGCCGACCGCGACGAGCAGGCCGACAGAGACCAGCGCGGCCCTATTCATAGCGGAGCGCGATGATCGGGTCGAGGCTGGCCGCGCGTCGCGCGGGCAGGATGCCGAAGAACAAGCCAACTCCCGCGCTGAAGGCGAAGGCGACGACGATGGCCGTCGGGGAAATGTAGGTGTTCCAGCCTGCGAGCTTCGAGAGTGCCATTGCGGCGCCCGAGCCGAGCAGGATGCCGAGCGTCCCGCCGACGAACGAGAGCACCATGGCCTCGATCAGGAACTGGGTCTGGATGTTGCCCTTCGTGGCGCCGAGTGCCTTGCGGACCCCGATTTCGCGGGTCCGCTCGGTGACCGACACGAGCATGATATTCATGATGCCGATGCCCCCCACGAGGAGGCTCACGCCGGCGATGCTGGCGAGCAAGGCCGTGAAGACCTGGGTGGCCTGCTGCTGCGTGGCCAGGATATCCTGCTGGTTGCGCACCTGGAAGTCGTTGTCGCCGCCGGGGCGGATCTTGTGCTCGCGGCGCAGCACGCGCTCCATGTCCACCATGCCCTGCTCGAGCGGAACGCCCTCGGCCACCTGCACGGTCATCGAGCGGAGACGGTCGGTGCCGAAGATCCGGTAGCGCGCCGTCTGGAGGGGAATGAGGATCTGCTCGTCGGGGTTCTGGAACGACCCGGCCGATCCCTTCCGGCTCAGCACCCCGATGATCTCGAACGGGATGCCGCGGATGAGGAGGGTCTGGCCCATCATGGCCGCCGCGTTGCCGCCCAGCATTTCCGGCACGTCGTTCCCGAGCACCGCGTAGCGCTCGCGGGACACGTCGTCGCCCGAGGTGAACATCCGGCCGACCGGCACCGTGTAGTTCCGGACCTCGACGTAGTTCGCGGTGGTGCCCACGATGTTCGCATTGATGTTCTTGTTGCCGTACTTGACCTGCAGCGACGACTGCATTTCCGGCACCACGGCGGAGATCAGCGTGGCGTCGCGCTTGATGGCGTCGGCGTCATCGGTGGTCAGGCTGACCCGGACGTTGGATGCGACGCCCATCCGGAACGACTGGCCGGGGAACACGGTGAGGAGATTGGCGCCGAGGGCGGCGATCCGCTCCTCGACGGCCCGCTGGGCACCGGTGCCCAGCGCCACCATCGCGATGACCGCCGCGACGCCGATGATGACGCCGAGCATCGTGAGCGCGGTGCGCAGCTTGTTGGCGCGGATCGACTGGAAGGCGACCGCGATGGTTTCGCCGAGGAGCATCCTTACCGTCCTCCGCCAGTGGCCGGGGGCGTGGTTGTCTGGCGCACGCCGGGGAGCCCGCCGCCGGTGATGTTGCCGATGCGCTGCTTGAACTCCTGCTGCGACTGGATCAGGCTGGCGCTGGGCAGCACCAGCACCGAGTCGCCGATGGCCAGCCCGCTCGCGACCTCGCTGTAGTCGAGGTCGGTGAGCCCGGTCCGCACGTTGACCGGGGTCGGCACGCCATTCCGCAGCACGAACACGATGTACCGGCCGCCGAACTGGAAGTCGTTGCTGGGCGCGCGCGGCGCGCCGCCCGGCCGTCCGCCCCCCATCCCGGCGAACACCTGCCTGAGGAGCGCCCGCTCGGCGTCGCTCAGTTCCTTCCCGCTCATCCGCTTGGCGAAGATGGCCCGGACCTGTGCTTCGGTGACGCCGGGGGGCAGCGGAATGACACGCCCGTCCGGCGTGGTCATCGTGTTGCCTGCGGGGGCGGCCTTGGTGGCGCCGCTGTCCTTCGGGGCCACTGCCGCCTGGGACGTCCGGCCCGCCCCGCTGTCCGCACGTTGGGCGGCGGCGCTGTCGCTCGCGGCCAGCTGGGCGGTGACGCTGGCGGGGTCGAGCCCGAGCACCTGGGCCGCCGACGCCACGTCGCGCTGGGTGCGGAGCGACGCGTTCGGAATGGCCAGCACGCTGTCGCGCTGCCCCACGTGAATTTCCACCTCGGCGTTCATGCCGGGGCGGAGCCGCCCGTCACGATTGGCGATGCGGACGATCACCGGGAACATGGTGACGTTCTGCTGGGTCGTGGCGAGGGGCTCGACCTTGAGGACCTCGCCGTCGAACGGCGTGTTCGGGTAGGCGTCCACCGTCACGGTGGCCCGGAGCCCCGGCCGGATCTTCCCGATGTCGGTCTCGTCCACCAGGGTGCGGACCTGCACCAGGTTGAGGTCGGCCATCTTGAGGAGGATGGTGCCGCCGCCCACGTCACTCGTGGGCGATGAGATCACCTGCCCGCGCTCGACGTTCTTCTCGATGATGGTGCCGGTGATCGGGGCGCGGACGTCGGTGTCGGCCATGCGGATCTTGGCGTTTTCCACCGCCACCCCGGCGCCGACCACCTCCGCCTTCGCGTTGGCGAAGTCCAGGACGGCCTTCTCCTGTTCGGTCTGCGTGATGGATTGCGACTTGAAGAGCTCGTTGGCCCGTGTGAGCTGTGACTGGGCGTTCTGCAACCGGGCCTGGGCCACCTCCAGCTGGGCCTCCGCCTGGGCGAGGGTGTTCCGCGGTGTGCGCTGGTCCACCTGCACCATGAGGGCGCCGCGCTGCACGAGCTGGCCGGTCTCCACCATCATGTCGAGGATCTCGCCCGAGGCCTTGGACTTGACCTCGACCGTGGTGTCCGGCTGGATGACCCCGGCCGCCTGCGCAGACACGATGATGTTGCGCTTCTCCACGGGCACCGCCTGGTAGACCACCGTCGGTGCCTCCTTCTTGCACGCCGCGAGCGCGAGGGCCGCCAGCATGAGCATCTGGTTCCGCATTACGAGGTCTTCTCCGTCTGGAAGTCCCGCTCCACGCGCCCGTCCTTGAGGTGGACCTGGCGCTCGGCGTGGGCCGCGATGTCGTGTTCGTGGGTGACCAGCACGATGGTCTGGCCGCCTTTGTGAAGGTCCTCGAAGAGCGCCATGATTTCGGTGCTCGTCGCCGAGTCGAGGTTGCCGGTCGGTTCGTCGGCGAGGATGATGCTCGGGCTGTTGACCAGGGCTCGCGCCACGGCCACGCGCTGGCGCTGGCCGCCGGAGAGTTCGTTGGGCCGGTGGTGCATCCGGTCGGCCAGGCCGACCTGCCGGAGTGCCTCCTGGGCCTTGGCCTGGCGGGCCTTGGAGCCGACGCCGGCATAGACCAGCGGCAACTCGACATTGTGCAGTGCGGTGGCGCGCGGCAGGAGGTTGAAGGTCTGGAAGACGAACCCGATTTCCTTGTTCCGGATCCGGGCCAGCTCGTCATCCGCAAGCTCCGACACCCGGAAGCCGTTGAGCCAGTACTCGCCGCCCGAGGGGCTGTCGAGGCAGCCGATCATGTTCATGAGCGTGGACTTGCCGGAACCCGAGGGGCCCATGATGGCCACGAACTCGTTCTTCCGGATGGTGATGTCCACCCCGCGGAGGGCGCGCACGACCTCGCCGCCCATGTCGTACTCCCGCTGGAGGTTGCGGGTGACGATCATGGCGTCCCGCGGCACGTCGGGCGGCAGCATGGCCATCCGTTCGGCAGTGGTGCTCATCGACGTGCTCACAGGGACCTCCCGAT
>DAOMFQ010000068.1:9090-10227 GCA_035429905.1 Gemmatimonadales bacterium | reverse complement strand
CCGTCCGGCGTGGCGTGCGCGATGCTGGCGTGCTGCTCCATCGGGAGGTGGGTGTTGCCTTCGTAAAGGAAGAGGTCTTCGCGCACCAGGTCGGCGCGCCGGAACCCTTCCTCCAGCTCCCCGAACTGCAGGTGCACCAGCTTGTGCCAGTTGCCCTCGTCGGCGTAGCCGTGGAGCTGGGGCTCCGGGGTGGCCGCGGCATCGTCCACCGAGCCGATGGCGGGGAGCGGTTCGTACACCACCTGGATGAGGCCGCAGGCCGCGAGCGCGGTCTCCTCGTCGACGGCGGCCACCGCGGCCACCGGGTCGCCCACGAAGCGGACGACGTCGGGGCAGAGCGCGTGCTCGTCCTGGCTCACGGGAAGAATGCCGAAGGGAATCGGGAGGTCGGCGCCGGTGATGATCGCCTCCACGCCCGGCAGCGCCAGCGCGCGAGAGGGATCGATCGATACGATCCGCGCATGCGGGTGCGGGCTCCGGAGCAGCTTGCACCAGAGCATCCGCGGCAGCACGATGTCGTCGGCAAACAGAGTCTGCCCGGCCACCTTGCCCGGTGCGTCGGTCTTCGGCCTAGCGGTACCAATCACGGAATAGGCGGCGGCCTCCTTGCCGTCACCCCGGCGAACGCCGGGGTCCAGCTTCCTAGTAGCCATGCATCGCCTCGCGCGTCGGCTCCGCGTCCACCCCTCGCATCCGCGCGGCCGCGAGCTCGATCGCCTCGTAGATCTTTACGTAGCCGGTGCAGCGGCAGAGGTTGCCGGAAAGGGCCGCCTTGATCGCGTCCCGACTCGGTGCCGGCGTGGCCTCGAGCAGCGCCTCCGCGGCGAGTAGCACGCCGGGAGTGCAGTAGCCGCACTGCGCCGCGCCAAGCTCGACGAAGGCCTGCTGCAACGGGTGAAGCGTCGGGCCGTCGGCCATCCCCTCGACGGTGGACACCTCCTGCCCCTCCACCGCCTGCGCCAGCACCAGGCAGGAGAGCACCGGCACGCCGTCCACCAGCACGGTGCAGGCGCCGCATTCGCCGAGCTCGCAGCCGTGCTTGGTGCCGGTGAGCTGGAGATCCTCGCGCAGCAGCTCGAGCAAGGTGGTGTGCGGCTTGTAGAGCGCCTCGCGCGCCTCGCCGTTGACGCGAAACGT
>DAOMFQ010000068.1:6543-8990 GCA_035429905.1 Gemmatimonadales bacterium | reverse complement strand
TACAGCGGTTTCAGTTTTGCCAGCACATCGTCCACGACGGCGGTCGGCACTCTGCCCGCGACCTCCGCGCCGCGCGCCTTCCAGTCGGCGCTCCGCAGGTGGTCGGCGAGCACCACGCCCTCGACTGGGAGGCCCGCAGGCAGCGCCACCTCGAAGGGATAGCCCTTCGCCTGGCGGCCGATGGCGCACATCAGCGCCAATCCCGAGCGCGCGTTATAGAGCGCGGGAGAAACGACCAGCGCCGGACGGCGCAACGGCGCGCCGTCGCCGCCCGGTTCGATCGTCACCCAGACAATGTCGCCGCGGTCCGGCGCTACCATATCTCGCGTCCGCGCGGCCGGCCCCAGTCGGTTTCCTCGTGGCGATTTTCGGTGGTGATGCCGTCCACCAGCTCCTCGAGTGCGTACTCGCGCCCCGCCGCGCTCAGCACGAGGTGCCCGTCGCGAAGCGTGATCTCGACCTCGGCACCCTCTCCGAGCCCGAGCTCGTCCATGAACGGCTTGGGGAGCCGAACCGCCAAGCTGTTGCCCCATTTGGATATGCGAGTCCGCACGCTGTGCCTTCATTGACGTAGATACATTGAATATACGTTATGAGGCTCCGCAGGGCAAGCGCCCGCGCGAAAGGATCGGATTGCGTTTTCTTCAGACTTCGGTAACGTGTCTGTCCACCCTTCACACAAGGATCGCATATGCCTGGCACCACCCTGGGCCGCATCGCGGGCGGGCGTCGTTTCCTGCTTGCGATCGCCGCCGTCGCGTCGCTCGCAGCCCCCACCCTCGCTCGCGCACAGGGCGCGCAGGCCAAGCTGACGCCCCAGCTCGACAGCGTCCGTGCGGGTCTCGACAAGTACCAGGATCCGATGGTGGCCGTGGCGAACGGCTACCTCTCGACCGTGGCCTGCATCGAGTTCCCGAAGCCGTTCTCCGAAGGCCCGCTCAACGTCGTCGCCGGCGGGATGGGCGTGCACTTCATCAACATGAGCACCGTCGGCCCGACGCTCGACCCGGCCAAGCCGCAGGTGCTGATCTACGAGCCGCAGGGCGACAAGCTGGTGCTGGTGGCGGCGGAGTGGTTCATGCCGATGGACGCCGCCGGTGCGACGCACCCCAAGGTGTTCGGCCAGGAGCTGAACGGCCCCATGGAAGGCCACCCGCCGATCATGCCCCCGGAGCTGCACCACTACGACCTGCACGTCTGGCTCTGGAAGCAGAACCCGGCCGGGGTGTTCTCGCCGACCAACCCGGCCGTGAAGTGCGGGAAGGGCCAATACTCCTTCGCGGGCGATCCGCCCAAGATGGTCCACTCGCACAACTGACCTGGCCTGAGGCCGGGCCGGCGCGTCTTGTTTCGGGCGCGCCGACCCGGCACATTCCACGTCGTGACTCCGCTCGCCGTCCGCCTCCGCGCCGCGTTTCTCTCCGGGCTCTTCCTGCTCGGGGCCGTTGGCGTGTCGCTCACCGACGCCGCGCTGTTCCACGAGGCGGGCCACGATCCCTATGCCGGGGTCACCCACGTCGAGGCGCAGGGCGGCTCCCATCACGCCGACCGGTGCACCCTCGCCCAGCCCTGCGCGATCCAGCGCGAATCGCTCGGCAGCGCCGGGGTCATCCGCACCGTACCTCCGCTGGTGGTGTTCGCCCTCGTACCCTCTGCGCCGGCTCCGGCCGGCGCCGAACCCACCGCCCTCCAGCACTCCCGCGCCCCACCCGCCTGATCCTCTTCCGCGTTCACTGAACCCCGACATCCGGGAGCCGTCCCCTTCGGCTCCCCCAACGAGGACTGAGGAGGCCCATGCGGTCATTGCTCCGCACGGCCGTCATCTGCGCGGCGCTCGCCAGTGTGGCGGCATCGCGCGCCGCCGCGCAGGTCCCGTCTGCCGCCACGGTGGACTCGCTCCGGCGCACCGTGCTCACGCTCTCGGCCCGGCTCGATTCACTGGACGCCGGGCAGTGCCCCGCGACCCTGCCGCCCACTCCCGCGGTGCCGAAGCCGACCGGCAACGCGCAGGTGGATTCGCTGGCCCTCGCCGTGGTGCGGCTGTCCGCACGGGTGAACGCCGCAGTGGCCAGTCGCTGCGCGCTCGCCGCGGCTCCCGCTGCGGCGGCGCCCGACACCACCGATCCGCTGGCGGCCATCCGCGCGGCGGCCGACAGCGCCGCGGCCGCCGCGGGGGCACCCGCCACCCCTGATTCCGTGGCCGCCGCGCCGACCCAGTTCGTGAGCCGACAGCGCAACCAGTCGGCCATGAACCCGGAGATCAGCGCCACCGGCGACGTGCAGTTCGCCGCGCAGAGCGACATCGAGGGGCTCGACCTCCAGCTCGCCGAGGTGGAGGTGGCGCTGCAGGCCACGCTCGACCCGTACTCCTACACCAAGATCTTCCTGACCTGGGGCGAGGACGAGATCGGCGTGGAGGAGGCCTACATCTACTGGACCGGGCTGCC
>DAOMFQ010000068.1:0-6443 GCA_035429905.1 Gemmatimonadales bacterium | reverse complement strand
CCAGCCGGCGCTCCTCGGCCGGTTGCAGAACTTCTGGCAGCTCTCCCGCAGCACCTACATGCAGCTCGGCTTCACCGGCATCGCCGCGCAGAACGGCGACTCCAACCTCACCAGCAACCTGCTCGGCGTCGACTTCCGCTTCACCATCCGCCCGCCGGAGGCCGGCACCCGGAAGGACCTCACCTTCCGGACCGAGGGCTACCGGCTCCAGCGCCTCAGCGACGCGCCGACCACTACCCGCTACGGGATGTACTCCGACCTGACCTGGCGGCTCAGCCGGCGCTGGGTCGTGGGCGGGCGCTACGACTACGTCGAGGCGCCCTTCGGACCGGAGGACAATCTCTGGCGGGTGACCGGCGTGGTCACCTGGTGGCAAAGCGAATTCGTGTACCTGCGCCTGCAGGCCTTCCGCAACGACCTCGAATCCACCGGGCCGCTCGACAACCTGACTCTCCAGGTGGTCTGGGCGCTCGGTCCACATAAACACGAGACCTACTGACATGCTCGCTTCGGCACTGCTCGTCCTCGCCGCGCTTTCGGCCACGCCGCCGGCCGCGCAGGTCAAGGTCGTCACCAGCCTCACCACCTACGGATCGATCGCCCGGGAGATCGTGGGCGACCGCGGCACCGTCACCTCGATCGCGCAGGGCGACGAGGACCCGCACTTCGTGCAGCCCAAGCCCAGCTTCGTGGCGCTGCTCCGCGACGCGGACCTCTTCGTGACCACCGGGCTCGACCTCGAGCTCTGGGTGCCGACGCTGCTCGACCGCGCCGGCAACCGGAAGATCATGGAGGGCGGCCCCGGCTACGTGGCGGCCTACACCGGCATCACGCTGCTCGAGGTGCCCACCTCGCTCAGCCGGGCCGGCGGCGACATCCACGCCGAGGGCAATCCGCACATTCACACCGACCCGATCAACGGCATCATCATCGGGCGGAACATCCTGACCGGGCTGGTGCGGGTGGACCCGGTCAACGCGGACTACTACAAGGCCCGGGAGCTGGAATTCGAGAAGCAGGTCCTCGAAGCCACCATCGGGAAGGAGCTGGTCGGCATCCTCACGCCGCCGACGGCCTTCAACCTCCTCAAGACCAACCAGCTCGACGGGTTCCTGGCCAGGACGATCCTGCACGGCAAGCCGCTTTCCGATCAGCTCGGCGGCTGGCTCAAGACCGGCGGCGTGTTCAAGGGGAAGGAAATGGCCTGCTACCACAAGGAGTGGGCCTACTTCAGCGCGCGTTTCGGCGTGACCTGCGTGGCGTACATCGAGGCCAAGCCCGGCATCCCGCCGACCCCCGGACACGTGGAGGAGGTCATCGCGCTGATGAAGGACCGGCAGATCCCGGTGCTCTTCGCCTCCAACTACTTCCCGCGCTCGCAGATCGAGCAGGTGGCGGCCAAGACCGGTGCCGCGGCGGTCATCGTCCCCGAGAACACCTTCGGCATGCCTGGGGTGACCACCTACTTCGACCTCGTCAACACCTGGGTCACCGGCCTGGCGGCCGGCTTCGGAAAGAAGAACTGACGCGATGCTCGACCTGATCCTGCCGCCGCTCGCGGCCTGCATGGTGATCGTGGCCATCCACTCCTACCTCGGCCTGCACATCATCGCGCGCGAGGTCATCTTCGTGGACCTCTCGCTGGCCCAGATGGCGGCGCTCGGCTCGACGGTAGCCATCCTGGCGGGTTCTGCGCCTGGTTCTCCGACGTCGTACGCGTACGCGCTGGGGTTCACCACGCTGGGCGCGGGGCTCTTCGCGCTCACTCGCACCCACGACAAGGGGCGGGTGCCTCAGGAGGCCATCATCGGCATCGTGTACGTGGTGGCGTCGGCGGCGGCCATCCTGGTGGCCGACCGCGTGCCCGGCGGCGGCGAGGCCATCAAGGACATCCTGGTGGGAAGCCTGCTCTGGGTCACCTGGCCGGCCATCCTCAAGATGGCGGCGGTGTACGCGGCGCTGGGGATGTTCCACTTCATCCTGCGGAAGCGGTTTCTCACCATTTCGTTCGAGCCGGAAACCGCGCTGGCCAACGGGTGGAAGATCCGGTGGTGGGACTTCTGGTTCTACCTCTCCTTCGGCGTGGTGATCACGTTCTCGGTGCCGATCGCCGGGGTCCTGCTGGTCTTCTCGTTCCTCGTGGTGCCGGCCGCGGTGGCGTTCCAGTTCTCCGAGAAGCAGAAGGTGCTGGCCGTCGTGTCCTGGCTCGCCGGCATCCTCGCCTCGGCGGCGGGGCTCGCGCTGTCGTTCAAGTACGACCTGCCCACGGGGCCGGTCATCGTCTGCGCGTTCGGCGCCACGCTGGTCCTGGCGTTTCTCGTCCGGCGGTTCATGCCGAGGGCGGCGTAGCGCTACCCCTCCTCTTCTTGGCGGCCTCCATGGAGCGGATGAAGAATGGGTACAGCGGCACGCTGATGAGCAGCGCCACGAAGGCGTTCACCACCGTGGACTGGTCGCCGCCGAGGATCGTCCCGAGGCAGTAGGCCACCGCGGCGAGGGCAATCCACTTGTACGTCAGGAAGTTCCGGCGCGGCAATTCGTGATCGAAAACCACCTTGACCACCGCCACCGACGAGTAGATGTAAGGCACCACCACCAGGATCACCGCGAGGTCGATGATCCGGCTGAACTGGCCGGCGATGGTCGGCGACATCGTGGCGAAGAGCACGGCCGTCATGAGCACCCCGACAATCGCCAGGCCGAGGCCGGGCACGCCGTGACGGTTCATCCGCCCGAATACCGCCGGGAACATCCCGTCGTCCGCCGCCGCCTTGGCTGATTGCCCCACCAGCAGCATCCACCCGCCGAGCGACCCCACCGACTTGAGGATGGCGCAGATCGCCACCACCACCATCCCCGGCGTCCCGAACGCGAGGCGCGCCGCCTCGGCAAAAGGCGCATGCGAAACCTGCAGCTCGGCGTTCGGGATGATCCCCATGATCACGGTCGAGCTCAGCATGTAGACCACCGCCGCGAGCCCGAGCCCCATCATGGTGGCCAGCGGGATGTTCCGCTTCGGGTTTTCGATGACACCGGCCGACACCGCCGCGCTCTCCACGCCCATGTAGGCCCACAGCGCAATGGACGCCGCGCGCAGGACGGCGTGGCTGTTGGAGCCCCCGCTCACGTTCCAGCCGGCCCGGAAAGTGTCGGCGTCGAACCAGAACCAGCCGAGGAACGCGATCCCGAGGATGGGAATCAGCGCCAGGCTCATCGTCCAGGTCTCCAGCGCCCCCACCACCCGCGGTCCGCGGATGTTGACCAGGGTCAGGAGCCAGATGACCCCGGCCGTGGCGAAGACGCTGGCGGGCGGGGTGCTGATGACCGGGATGAACTCGGCGAGGTAGCCCACGGCCGCCACCGCGATGGCGATGTTGCCGACCCAGTTCCCGAACCAGTACACGTAGTTGGTCTGGAAGCCGACGTAAGGCCCGAGGAAGTCGCGGGCATAGGCGTACGGCCCCCCTTCCTTCGGCTCGAGCTCCCCCAGCTTGGCGAATACCAGCCCGAGCGCGGCGGCGCCGGCGGTGGCCACCAGCCACCCGAACACCGCGATGCCGCCGACCGAGGCGAGGTTGGCGGGCAGCAGGAAGAGGCCCGTGCCGATCATGTTGCCGGCCACGAGCATCGTGGTCTGCGTGAGCGACATCTTGCCGCTGGATGCGCTCACGGGCGCCTCACTTCTTCCGGCCCGTGCCCTTCCTCAGGCACTGGACATAGTACTTGCCATCGCGCAGCTCGACCCCGTGCGTGTCGTGCCCGAAGCCGGGGAAACGGGCGTCCCATTTCGCCAGGGCCCGCAGGTACCCGAGGTACGGGCCGTTGTCTGCGCCGGTGGATTCGCCGGGCATCAGCATCGGGATGCCGGGCGGGTACGGGACCACGCTGGTGGCGAGCACCCGGTTGGCGAGCTTCTCCAGCGGTACGTGCTCGATCTGGTCCCGGATCAGCTGCTGATAGGCGTCGCTCGGCGTCATGACCAGGGTGGGCAGGGTCGAGAACGCCTCCGAGAGCCAGTGGGTCTGCCGGGTCTCCTTCAGCATGGCGTGCATCTGGTCCGCCAGGTCCCGCAGCCCCATCTCCTTGTATGCGTCAAGATGCCCGGCCACCAGCTCCGGGAGGGCCTCGGCCAGCGGGGTGTTGCTGTCGTAATCGCGCTTGAAGTCGAGCAGCGCGTTGAGCAGCGTGCCCCACTTCCCCTTCGTGATCCCGATCGAGAAGAGGAAGAGGATGGTGAAGTCGGTCGTCTTCTCCACCTCCACGCCGCGGTTGTGCAGGTACGCGGTGACCAGCGTGGCCGGAATGCCCTTCTTGTCGAGCCCTCCCTTGTCCGCGACGCCCGGCGTCACGATCGACACCTTGATCGGGTCCAGCATGCAGTAGCCGTCCTCGATGTCGCCGAACCCGTGCCATGCCTCGCCCGGGTGCAGCACCCATGGGTCGGGCTCGCGGGCCAGGAACTCCGGCGGGGCGTCGCAGAAGGCGACCTTCTTGCCACCCTTCCCTGCCTTGACCGTCTCCGCGTTCCAGGTGTTGAAGAACCACTCCCCCTTCTCCTTGAACTCCCGGTGCACCCGTCCCATCGTCTGCCGGAAGGCCACGGCCTCGTCGATGGACTCGCTGGTGAGGGCCAGCCCGCCCGGACCATCCATCATCGCGGCCGTCACGTCATTGGACACGATGATCGGGTAGAGCGGCGAGGTCGAGGCGTGCATCATGAACGACTCGTTGAACCGCGCATGCGGGATCGGGCTCCGGCCGTCCCGGATGTGGAGCAGCGAGGCCTGCGAGAGCGCCGCCAGCAGCTTGTGCGTGGAGTGCGTGGCGAACACCGTGGGGCCGGTGTGCTCCCGGGGGTCGCCGTGCATCCCGTGGCGGTCGCGGTAGATCGGGTTGAAGCGGGCGTAGGCGTACCACGCCTCGTCGAAGTGGATCCGGTCCACGGTGGGGTCCAGCAGCTCCTCCACCCGGCGGGCATTGTAGCAGAGCCCGTCATACGTGGAATTCGTGACGACTGAATACACCGGCCTGGAGTCCGCACCCTTGGGGACCAGCGGGTTGGCCTTGATGGCGGCCTTGATGGCGGCCGGCTTCAAGCGGGCCGGCGGGATCGGGCCGATGATGCCGTAGCGGTTGCGCAGCGGGACGAGGTAGCTGGGGATCCCCCCGCTCATCACCAGGCTGTGCTCGATCGACTTGTGGCAGTTCCGGTCGCAGAGGGCGATCTGGTCGCGCCCCACCGCCGCCATGAAGATCACCCGGTTCGACGTGGAGGTCCCGTTGGTGACGCAATAGGTCCGGTGCGCGCCGAACACGCGGGCGGCGTACTTCTCGTGCTCGCCGATCGGGCCGGTATGGTCCAGCAGCGAGCCCAGGGCGCCCACGCTGATCGAGAGGTCGGAGCGGAGGAGGTTCTCCCCGAAGTAGTCGAAGAAGATCCTCCCCACCGGCGACTTGAGGAACGCGGTCCCGCCGGTGTGGCCGGGGGTGTGCCAGGAGTACTCGTACACCTGGCTGAACTTCATGACCGCCGCGGCCAGCGGCGGGAGCATCACCTCGAGGTAGCGCCGGATCGACGCCGCCACCCGGCCGCCAACGAAGGCGGCGGTGTCTTCCAGCGTCCAGATGTACTCGTCCACCAGTTCCATGACCTCGATGGGAATCGAGGACGCCTCGCCCCGTTCCGCCATGAGGAAGATGGGAATCCGGGCGTTGCGCGAGCGGACGAACCGGAGCAGCTCCGTGGCCTTCACGTGGCCGTCGTCGTCGCCCAGGGTCCAGTCCACCAGGATCGCGTGGATGGCGGAATCCGACATCACCACCGACATGCCATCCTCGGCGCTCGTCGCCTCCACCACTTCCACCGATCGAGCCTGCAGTTCCTCGACCAGGGCCCGCGAGGCCCGGCCGTCGGCCGTCGGGTTGGGCAGTTCGTCGTCCACCACGAGGGCCCGCATGCTCAGGCGCTTCGCGCTGCGTTCTATCATGACACGATCTCCCCAGGGCGTCCGTCAGTCCGGCACGGTATTCCACTTGAAGTAGGCCAGCGTGTTCGCGTCGGGGGCCCCGAACCACATGGTGTACAGGTCGGTGAACTCCCCGGCGGCGTACAGCCGGCTGAGGGCCTGGTCCACGAAGGCGCGGAAGTCGTCGTCCCCCCGCGCGAAGACCAGCGCCATCGGCTCGTTGGTGAACATCCGGTCGAGCACCAGCAGCTTGCCGGCCGCCGGGTTGCGCTTGGCGGCGTCGAGCAGGATGGCCCGGTCGCCGAAGAACACGTTGGCCTTCCGGTCCAGCACCTGCTGGACGCCGGCGTCGTAGCTGTCCACCGGCACCACCTTCGAGGTGAGCTGGAATTCCTTCCGCTTGGCCGCCACCCAGGACTCCGCCGTGGTCCCCGAGAGGACCGCGAACACCTGGGTCTGCAGCAGCTGGGTGGCCGA
>DAOMFQ010000067.1:0-10273 GCA_035429905.1 Gemmatimonadales bacterium | reverse complement strand
GGGAGGCTGCGCCGCGATGGGCAGCGGCTGCGTCCCGCTCCACTCCCCCGTAACCGGCCGGGCGCTGATGGCCCAGGTCGGGCAGTTCCGGACGTAGATGCCGTCCAGCGGCGACCAGGCCTGCCGCGGGGCCACGACCTCCGCCTTGCCCAGCGCATCCATCTGGAAAATGGCCGGGGCGCGCAGCGCGCAGGCCCCGCAACCGATGCACCGTGCGCGGTCCACGTGCAGCCGGACCGGCGTCTTCGGGAAGATCCCCTCTTCCGGCGCGTCAAGTAGCCGCAGCAGCTCAGGCACCAGCTGTCGCATGGCCCGGTATCCCTCCGCCATCAACTCCTGCGTCCGGTCGAAGACGAACATCGGGTAGTCCTCGACTCGCGGATGCACCAGCAGCAGGGGCGGGGTGCGCCAGAGCCGGAGCGTCCGCTCGAGCATCGTCTGCATGACGATCTCGAGTCCCCGGGCGTAGGTGGTGGCGAACCCCGACTTCTCGACCTCGGAGCGGAGGGCCATCGAGGCGCTCACGTCCACGCCGATGATGGGGCCCGGTCCGCAGCTCGTGGCGGCCTTGACCGGCAGGTTGTCGGCGACGGCGCCGTCCACGTACCAGCGGCCGGCGATTTCGCGGGGTGGCAGGATGCCGGGGAGCGCGCAGGAGGCGAAGACCGCGTCGGCCACCGGGACGTAGCGGAGGCCGGGAAGGCCCCAGAGGACCTGCATCCCGGAGTTGATGTCGACCGTGTTGACGATGAGGGGATGCACGAGCTCGTCGAAGGTCTTGTCGCCCACGAGCTCGTGGATCAGGTGGTCGAGCGGCTCGCGGCGGTACACGGCGGGCGACTGCATCCGCTTGAACGCCATGTCGGTATGCGCGACCTGGAAGACGTCCTTCCGCCGGAGCCGCAGCGCGCGCTCCCGCATGTCGTCGATCGACCGCCCCGCCGCCCATGCCGCCGCGATCAGCGAGCCGATGCTGGAGCCGACCACGCCGCTCGGCTGGAGGCCGGCTTCCTCGAGTGCCTGCAGCACGCCGATGTGCGCCAGCCCCTTGAGGCCGCCGCCACCGAGGACGAGGCTGAAGTTGCGGGGGGAAGGCATGGAACAAAGGTAATGAGGACTGAGGGCCGAGGACTGAAGCCAGGAGGCGGTCGCTCCCGGTCCTCAGTCCTCAGTCCTTTTATCTTCCTGCATGCCTTCCCCCCTGGCCCCCCGCCTCCGCACCGACCGGTTCTTCCAGCTGGGCCTGGTGCTCGTGGCGCTCGTGGTGGGGGCCGCGCTGTTCGCCTCGCTCGTGGCACCGGCGGGCCCGTACCAGGGCGATCCCGAACACGCGTACCTCCTCCGCCCCAGCCTGGCCCACTGGCTGGGCACCGACACGCAGGGCCGGGACGTCCTGACCCGGGTCATCTACGGTGCGCGCATCTCCCTGGCCGTGGGCGTCATCAGCCAGCTGGTGGCGAGCCTGCTCGGTGTCACGCTGGGGCTGATGTCCGGGTACTACGGCCGCCGGGTGGACGCCGTCGTCATGCGGCTGGCCGATGTGACCCTCGCCTTCCCGACGCTGCTCCTGCTCATCGCGGTCGCCGCGGCGGTCAATCCCTCGCTGCCGGTGGTCTTCGTGGTCATCGGCGTCGTGGGGTGGGCCGCGATGGCCCGGCTGGTGCGCGGCCAGGTGCTGGTGCTCAAGGGGGCCGAGTACGTCCTGGCCGCCCGGGCGCTGGGCGCGAAGGACCGGCGCATCCTCTTTCGGCATCTCCTGCCCAACGTCCGGGCGCAGGTCATCGTCGCAGCGACCCTGGGCATGGCCGGAGCGATCATGGCGGAGGCCGCCCTGTCCTTCGTCGGGCTCGGCGCGCAGCCGCCCACGCCGAGCTGGGGCTCCATGGTGGCGGATGGGCGGGACCTGCTCCGGGTGGCTCCCTGGGTCTCCTTCGCGCCCGGCATCGCGATCGGGCTGGCGGTCCTCGGCTTCAACCTCGTGGGAGACACGCTTCGCGAGGCGTACGATCCCAAACTCCGGACCGAACGGTGAGGGCGGTACATGGGCGCTGATTTCGCCGCCATCCGGCGGGAGGAGTTCCCGTCGATCGACGGGGCGATCTACTTCAACAGCGCCTCCATCGGCCCGCTGCCGGAGCGGGCACGCCGGCGTCTCGACGAGTTCAACGCACTGCGCGCCGCGCCATTTCGGCTCACCGACCGCCAGCTGTTCGACGAGTTCGACCGGGCCCGGGAGCTGACCGCCCGGCTGCTCAACGTGACCGCGGCCGAAATCGCCCTCACCTTCAACACGACGTATGGCCTGAACCTGGCCGCCGGAGGGCTCCCGCTCGAATCGGGCGACGTCGTGCTCGCGAGCGACCGGGAGTTTCCGGCCAACGTGTATCCGTGGCTCCGGCTCAAGGAGCGGGGCATCGCGCTGGAACTGGCCCCGGTGACCGCGAACGGCTGGCCCGACGAGGACCACCTGGTCGCGCGGATGGGCGATCCGAAGGTGCGGGTGGTGGCCGTGTCGCTGGTGCAGTTCAGCAACGGCTATTGTGTGGACCTCGGCCGGCTCTCGAAGCGCGCGCGGGAAACGAACACGTTCCTGGTGGTGGACGCGATCCAGGGGCTGGGTGCGGTGCCGGTGGATCTTGCCGCCACGCCGGTGGACATCCTGTCGTGCGGCGGCCAGAAGTGGCTGCTGTCGCCGTGGGGCAGCGGGTTCGTGTACGTGCGGAAGGAACTGCTCCCGGTGGTGCAGCCGGTGGTCGTGGGGTGGATGGCCTTCGAGGGCACCGACGACTTCACCCGCCTCACCGACTACGACCCTCGGCTCCGGCAGGACGCCAAGCGCTACGAGATGATCAGCCTCCCCTTCCAGGACTTCGCGGGGTACAACAAGTCGCTGGAACTGCTGCTCGAAGTGGGCATCCCGGCCATCGCGGCGCACATCGCCGCCGTCCACGCGCCGGTGCTCGACTGGGCCGCCCGGCGCGGGGTGCGGATTTCATCGCCGGTGGGGGCGAACGGCTCGGGCATCGTCTGCGTGGCGGTCGAGAACCCCGCCGAGGCGTACCGCGCCATCCGGGCCGAAGGGGTGGTGGCGAGCGTGCGTGAAGGCGCCATCCGGCTGAGCCCGCACCTCTTCAGCACGGTGGACGAGATGGAACGCGTTACCCGGATGCTCGACAAGGCCTGAGCCACCCTCTCGCGCGCGGAATCGACCGATGACCTCCTTCCAGGATGCCCTCCAGTCCGGGTATGGCTTCGACGGCGCCACCATCACGCTGGGCGCGGCGCTCGAGGGGCCGACCGTCCATCCCTCGCCGCGGGTGCGCATCCCCCTCGCCATGATGAACCGGCACGGGCTCATCGCGGGCGCCACCGGGACCGGCAAGACCAAGACGCTCCAGCTCCTCACCGAACAGCTGTCGGCCCAGGGCGTGCCGGTGTTCGTGGCGGACATCAAGGGCGACCTCTCCGGCCTGGCGGCGCCGGGAGAGAGCAACGCGCGCATCGCCGAGCGGGCGACGAGCATCGGGTGGGACTGGAAGGGCGGGGGCGTGCCGGTGGAGTTCGTGAGCCTGACCGGCCGGCTGGGCGTCCAGCTCCGCGCCACGGTCGGCTCCTTCGGCCCGCTGCTCCTCGGCAAGGTGCTGGCGCTCAACGAGACCCAGACCAGCGTCCTCTCACTCGTCTTCAAGTTCTGCGACGACCAGGGGCTCCCGCTGCTGGACTTCACCGATCTCCGCGCCGTCCTGCAGTACCTGGGCAGCGACGAGGGGAAGCCGGTGCTCGCGGAGTACGGCGGGATGGCGCCGGCCACGGTGGGCGTGCTGCTCCGCAAGATGGTCGAGCTGGAAGGGCAGGGGGCCGAGGCCTTCTTCGGCGAGCCCGAATTCGACGTCCGCGACCTGCTGACCCGTACCAGCGACGGGCGCGGGGTGGTGACCTGCCTGGAATTGTCCGACGTGCAGGACAAGCCGAGGCTGTTCTCCACCTTCATGATGTGGATGCTCGCGGAGCTCTTCCAGAACCTCCCGGAGGCGGGAGACCTCGAGAAGCCGAAGCTGGTGTTCTTCTTCGACGAGGCCCACCTGCTGTTCAACGAGGCGCCCCGCGCCTTCCTGGAACAGGTGGAGCAGGTGGTGCGGCTGGTCCGGTCGAAGGGAGTCGGCGTCTATTTCGTGACCCAGACGCCGAAAGACGTGCCGTCGGACGTGCTGGCCCAGCTCGGCAACCGGGTGCAGCACGCGCTCCGTGCCCACACGCCTGACGACGAAACCGCCCTCCGCGCAACGGTGCGGACATTCCCCAAGACCGACTTCTACGACCTCGCGGAAACGCTCACCTCGCTCGGCATCGGCGAGGCGGTGGTGACGGCGCTGGATCCGCGCGGTGTGCCGACACCAGTCGTCGCCACTCGGCTCATCCCGCCGGCCTCGCGGATGGCCCCCCTCACGCCGGACGAGCTGCAGGCGGACATCCGAAGCTCCGACCTCCTGGCCGAGTACGGCCAGTCGGTGGACCGGGAGAGCGCGCGCGAGATGCTGGCCAAGCGGATCGAGAAGACGGTCGAGATGGAGGCGCCGGCTCAACCCGCCAGAGAATCAGGCGCGTCGAAGACCGGCAAGATTCTCGGGGGCGCGCTGCTGGGAAGCCTCGCCGCGACGGTCGGGCGGACGGTGGGACGGGAACTTGTTCGCGGGATGTTCGGACTCATGGGGGCCAAGCCGCCGCGGACCACGAGGCGGCGGACGACTCGGTGGTAGGTGGTGGGGGTTACTGCCCCGGTGCCCCGCCGCCCCGCTGCCCCGCCCTTAGCAACGCGTAGTTCTTCTTGCCCTTCTGCAACATCACGAATCCGCCGGCCAGCAGGTCCGCCTTCGTCAGGACCCGCTCGACGTCGCCGGTCTTTTCCCCGTTGACGGAGTATCCCTTCCCCTCGATGCCGCGCCGGGCGTCGCTCTTGGAGGTGGCCAGGCCGCAGGCGACGAGCGCGTCCACCAGTGGCAGCCCGGCGTCGAGCGCGCCGGCGGGAAGGGCCGTGGTCGGCATCTCGCCGCCCAGCACCTCGAAGACGCCGGCGTCGGCCGCGCGGAGGTCGGTGCCTCCGAAGAGGATGGCGCTCGCGGCGATGACGCGGGCGGTGGTCTCCTTGCCGTGCACCCGCGTGGTGATGTCCTCGGCCAGCAGGCGCTGCGCGCTCCGGCGGCTCGGGTCAGAGGACTGCTCAGCCATGGCGCGCGCGATGTCGGCGGCGGGCAGGAAGGTGAAGAAGTTGAGCAGGCGCTCCACGTCGCGGTCGTCGGTATTGAGCCAGAACTGGTAGAACTTGTACGGGCTGGTGCGGGCCGGGTCGAGCCAGACGTTGCCGTCCTCGCTCTTCCCGAACTTCGAGCCGCCCGCCGTGGTGAGGAGCGGCATGACCAGGCCGTGCGCGGAGCCCTGTTCGCGCCGGCCGATCAGTTCGATCCCGGCGGTGATATTCCCCCACTGGTCGCTCCCGCCCATCTGCAGCTCGCAGTGGGCGGTCCGGAAGAGGTGCCAGAAGTCGTAGGCCTGCACCAGCATGTAGCTGAACTCCGTGAAACTGATACCGGTCTCCATCCGGCTCTGGACCGACTCCTTCTGCAGCATGTAGTTCACCGTGAAATGCTTGCCGGTGTCGCGCAGGAACTCCATCAGGCCGATCGTGCGGAGCCAATCCGCGTTGTTCATCACCCGCGCCGCGGCCGGGCCCTCGAAGTCGAGAAAGTGCGTGAGCTGGGTCTTGAGGGCGGCGGCGTTGCGGTCGATCACCTCGACGGAGAGCACCGGGCGTTCGTCGCGCTTGCCGCTCGGGTCTCCCACCATCCCGGTACCGCCGCCGACCAGCGCGATCGGCCGCCCCCCTGCTCGCTGGAGCCAGGCCAGTCCCATGACCGGCAGCAGGCTGCCCACGTGCAGCGAATCCGCCGTCGGGTCGAAGCCCACGTACGCCGTCACCGGCCCCTCACGGAGCCGGGCGGCCAGGCCCGGCGTGGCGTCATGAACCAGCCCGCGGGCGGTCATCGTGTCGAGGAGGGTGGGCATGGTGAGGAAACCTAGGCGGACTATTACCTTCCCTCAATGCTTGGATCCCTGTTCGCCTCCGCCCGCAAGACCTTCCTGGGGTGGTGGCACAACCCGAAAATCCGCCGCCGGACGCTGCTCTCCATCCTGGGCGCGGCGGTCTTTGCCATGGCCCTCGTCTGGGGCGCCTGGGCTCGGGCTTGCGCGGGCAACCGCTGCCCCTCCATCGAAGGCCTCGGCAGCTACGACCCCGACCAGGCCTCGAAGGTCTACGCCGCCGACGGACGCCTGATCACCGACCTCGGCATGGAACGCCGGACGGTGGTGTCGCTGAAGGAGATGTCGCCCGCCATCGTCGCCGCCTTCCTGGCCACCGAGGACAAGCGGTTCTACCAGCACCACGGCGTGGACTGGGTCCGCTTCTTCGGCGCCGTCAAGGCCAACATCCTGGCCCTCGGGGTGGAGGAGGGCTTCTCGACGATCACGATGCAGCTGGCGGGCAACCTCTTTCCGGAGGACATCAACCGGCAGGAGCGCACCCTCGGCCGGAAGCTCCGCGAGGCTCGCGTGGCGCAGCAGATCGAGGCCCGCTACGACAAGGACAAGATTCTCGAGCTCTACCTCAACCAGATCGACCTCGGCAACCGCGCGTTCGGCGTGGAAGCGGCCTCGCAGCGCTACTTCGGCAAGTCGTCGCGGGAGTTGAACGTGGCCGAAGCCGCGACCCTGGCCGCGATGCCCAAGGCGCCGAGCCGCTACAACCCGCGGCGGCACCCGGCCCGCGCCCTCCAGCGACGCAACCTCATCCTGGGGCTCCTGGCGGCGAACGGCACCATCACACGCGAGGAAGCGGAGCGCTGGCGGGCCTATCCGCTCATGCTCTCCTCGCGCGACGACTTCAGCGGCGTGGCGGAGTATTTCGTCGAGTACATTCGCCAGCAGCTCGACGCCCGGTTCGGGCCGCGGCTCTACACCGACGGCCTGCGGATCTACACGACGCTCGACCTCGAGGTGCAGCAATCGGCGGAGCGCGCCATGGAGACCCAGCTGGCCGCCATCGAAGCGGGCACCTACGGCCCCTACAAGCACCTGACCTACGCGGCCTACCTCGAGCGGCAGGCGGAGAGCGACGACAACCTCGAGCACCCCACCACCCCCTACCTGCAGGGCCTGGCCGTCACGCTCGAGGCGCGCACCGGGCGCATCCTGGCCATGGTGGGCGGCCGCGACTTCGAGGACAGCAAGTTCAACCGCGCCACCCAGGCGCTCCGCCAGCCGGGCTCCACCTTCAAGCCGATCGTCTACACCGCCGCGGTCCGGGCGGGAATTCCCCTCACCACCATCATGGTGGACGAACCGATCACGGTGCAGATGCCCGGCGCGCAGCCGCCGTGGGAGCCGCAGAACTACGACAACAGCTTCAGCGGGCCGATGCCGCTCCGGCAGGCGCTCTACAAGTCGGTCAACATCATTGCCATCAAGCTCGGCATGGAGATCGGCGAGGAGGCGGTGATCGCCGAGGCGACGCGCTTCGGGCTGGTGGCCTCGCCCATCCCGCCGGTGCCCTCGATCCATCTCGGCTCCGCAGTGGTGAAGCCGCTGGAACTCATCGCGGCCTACACCGCGTTTGCCAACAAGGGGGAGCGCGCCACGCCGATGGGCATCCTCCGGGTCGAGGACCGCCAGGGGAACATCCTCTGGCAACCCAGGCCCCGGCTGGAGCCGGTCATGGACCCGCCGCTCGCGTGGATCATGAACGGCGCATTGCAGGACGTGGTGCGCAAGGGGACCGGTACCCGCGCCGTGGCGGGGCTCAACTTTCCGGTGGGCGGAAAGACCGGCACCACCAACGACGGCAACGACGTCTGGTTCATCGGGTACACCTCGGACCTGGTCACCGGCTTCTGGTTCGGGCTCGATGTGCCCGACAAGATCAAGCCCAACGCACAGGGCGGCATCCTCGTGGCGCCGGCCTGGAACCAGATGATGGCCGAGGTCTACGAGCGGCGCCCGACGCCTGGAGGCTGGTCGCAGCCCGAGGGGCTGGTGCAGGTGGAAATCGACCGGACCACCGGCTTCCGGGCCTCGCCCTATTGCCCGAGCGACGTGCGCGTGATGGAGTGGTTCCTCCCCGGCACCGAGCCGAACGAGGCCTGCCCCGTCCACCTGCCCAACGGGTCCGCACCGCCGGCCGACGCTGCCCCAGCCGAGCCCTGAGGTGCGGCCCCGCCGCCTGAGCGCAGGGTGGGTCATTCCGATGAGCGGCCCCCCGATCCGGGACGGCGCGGTGCTCATCGGCGAGGACGGGAAGCTGGTCGCGATCGGGCCCGACAGCAGCGTGCCGCGGCCCACTGACGCCGAAAGTTCCGGCTGGCCCGCCGCCGTCATCCTTCCCGGCCTCGTCAACACCCACACCCATCTCGAACTCACCGGATTCGCCGGGCAGGCGGAGGAGGCGGACTTTCCCGCCTGGATCCGCCGGATCCGCGCGCTCAAGGCGGAGCGCACGCCGGCGGACTTCCTCGCGGCCGCGCGCGCCGGGCTGGCCGCCTGTCATGCCTCCGGTGTCACCACGGTGGCCGACACCGGGGACTCGGGCGCCGTCATCGAGGCCATGGCGGAGGCGGGTGGCAGCGGCATCGCGTATCACGAGGTCTTCGGTCCCCATCCCGATCAATTGCGCGAAAGCCTGGGCGGCCTCCAGCAGCGGGTGGCCGAGCTGCGGCGATTCACCTCCGCGCGGGTGCGGCTCGGCGTGTCGCCGCACGCCCCGTATACGGTGAGTGCGGAGCTGTACGTCGCAGTGGCCCGGCTTGCCGAACGCGAGGGCCTCCCCATCGCCGTACACCTGGCGGAATCGGAGGCGGAATCGGAATTCCTGCACGAGGCGTCGGGGCCCTTCGCCGAGGCGTGGACGCTGCGGGGCATACCACTCCCACCGCTCCCGGGACGTTCCCCCGTGGCCTGGCTCGATGCCCACGGTGTTCTCGGGGAGCGGACGCTGGCCATTCACGTCGTCCAGGCGGGTCCGGCGGACGTGGCGCGCCTGGCCGAACGCCGGTCCGCAGTGGCCCACTGTCCGCGGTCGAACCGGCGGCACGGACACGGCATGGCGCCGCTGGGGGCGTTTCTCGAAGCGGGGCTCCGGGTCGGGGTCGGGACCGATTCCGAGGCGAGCGTGGGGGCGCTGGACCTCCTGGGCGAGGCCCGGGCCGCCCGGGCACTGGCGGGACTCTCGGCGGAGCAGGGGCTGGCGCTCGCCACGCGCGAGGCGGCGAGGGCCCTCGGCCTCGAGGATGAGGTGGGGAGCCTCGCTCCGGGGTACTGGGGAGACGTGGCCGTGGCAGGGATTCCGGCCGCGGGTGGGCCTGAGGAGGCGATGGAGGCGGCGTTGGCCAGCGCCCCGGGCGACGTGCTGGAAACCATGCTCGCCGGGCGGACGGTGTATCGGCGGTAAGGGGCTTCTGCGCCCTCCCTTGCTGGGGCCAGCAACGGCCGTTACGATTCGTGCAACCGACTCCATCGGGAATCGCGCATGCGCTGCCTCGCCTTGAACGCCTCCTTCGAGCCTTTGACCATGGTGCCCGTCCGCCGGGCGCTGAGGCTGGTCATTGAAGGGAAGGCCGAGATCGTCGAGGCCGACGGGCCGGAATGGGTACGAAGTGAACGGCTGGCCATCCCACGGCCAGCCATCATCCGCCTCGTCAAGTTCGTGCACGTCCCCCGCCGCTTCCGCCGCCACGTCACCAACACTTTCCTCTTTGCCCGCGACGAGTACCGGTGCCAGTACTGCCACCGGACCCAGCCCGAGCTGCGGCCGCGTGAGTGCCTCACCCGCGACCACCTGGTGCCGATTTCACGGGGGGGCGGCAACGCCTGGACCAACGTGGTCACGGCGTGCAGCAGCTGCAACACGCGGAAGGGCAATCGCCTGCCGGAGGAGTGCGGAATGCACCCGCTCCATCCGCCCCTCGAGCCGCACTTTGTGCACCTGGCGTGGGCGGTCCGCCGGCTGAGCCGCACGCAGGCCAAGTACATCCGGTTGTTCTACGGCGAGGCGGCGCTGCACGCGCTGCGGGGGCATTGAAGCTGGAGAAACGAGAAAAGGGACTTGGGACTTGGATGGGCGGAAGGTGGAAGGAGAAAGGAGGAGATCGGGTCGATCTCCTCCTTCGTCATTTCTCCTTCCGCCCCTCTTAGTCCCCAAGTCCTCTTTCTCCTTCCTCGTTTCGCC
>DAOMFQ010000066.1:0-10931 GCA_035429905.1 Gemmatimonadales bacterium | reverse complement strand
GACCTGGGCACGGCGAACACGCTGATCTACGTGAAGGGCGAGGGCATCGTGCTGAACGAGCCCTCGGTCGTCGCGCTCGAGAAGGCCACGGGCAAGATCAAGGGCATCGGCCTCGAGGCGAAGCGCATGCTGGGGCGCACGCCCGACGGCATCCTCGCCGTGCGTCCGCTGAAGGACGGCGTCATCGCCGACTTCGACGTGACGGAGAAGATGCTGCGCTACTTCCTCAAGACCATCATCGACAAGCACGTCTTCCGCGTGAAGCCCAAGGTCATCGTGTGCGTGCCGAGCGGCATCACCGAGGTGGAGCGGCGCGCGGTGCGCGACTCCGCCGAGACCGCGGGCGCCAAGGAGGTGTGGATGGTGGCCGAGCCGATGGCGGCGGCCATCGGCGTGGGACTGCCGGTCGAGACGCCCACCGGCAACATGGTCATCGACATCGGCGGGGGCACGACCGAGATCGCGGTCATCGCGCTCTCGGGCATCGTGTCCGATACCTCGATCCGTACCGGCGGCGACGAGCTCGACCAGGCCATCGTGCAGTTCATGCGGAAGAACTACAACCTGCTCGTGGGCGAGCCGACCGCCGAGGCCATCAAGATCAAGATCGGCTCCGCGGCGCCGACCGGCGAGGAGCGCGAAATGGAGGTCAAGGGGCGGGACCTGGTGTCCGGCATCCCCAAGACCGTCCGCGTGCACTCGTCCGAGATTCGGGAGGCCATCCAGGAGCCGATCCAGCAGATCGTGGACGCGGTGCGGCGCGCGCTGGAAATCACGCCCCCGGAGCTGGCCAGCGACATCGTGGACCGCGGCATCATCATGACCGGGGGCGGCGCGCTCATCCGCGGCCTCGACATCCTCCTGGCCCAGGAAACCGGCCTCCCCATCCACGTGGACGAAGACCCGCTGACCTGCGTGGTCCGCGGCACCGGCCGCATCCTCGACGATCCGCTGAAGTACCAAAGCGTCCTCTCCAAGTAGCATGCTGGAGCCGGATCGCACGTTCGCCCGTCGCGACACGGCGCTCTTCGTCTTCTGCGTCGCCCTCTCCGTCGGGGCGCTCTTCGCCCCGGAGCCGTGGCAGTACGCCGCGGCATCCGCTGCCCGCAGCACCGCCCTGGCCCCCCTCATCGCCCTGCAGCGGATCGCCGAGGCGTCCCGCACCAGCCGCACCCGCTTCGACGCGCTGACCGCCGAGCGCGACTCCGCGGCCGTCGCGGCCCAGTCGCTGCCGGTCCTCCTCGACGAGAATGCCCAGCTCCGCGCGCTGCTCGACCTGGCCCGCCGGGTGTCGCCGCGCCCGGTGCCGGCGGAGGTCCTCCACCAGTCGCTGCCGACCGACGCCCGGATGCTCCTGATCGGGTCGGGGCGCGCCGCGGGGATCATGCCCTTCCAGCCGGTGGTCTCCCCCGACGGCCTCATCGGCCTGGTCCGCACGGCCGGCGCGTCGACCGCCCTCGTGATGACCTGGGCCCATCCGGACTTCCGCGCCAGCGCCGTGACACTGGACGGCTCGGTGACCGGCCTGGTAGGCGTCACCGCGGACGCCACGATCCGTGAGCCGATGCTCGAGCTGCGCGGCGTGCCCTACCGCGACAGCGTGGCGGTCGGCACGCCAGTCATCACCTCCGGGCTGGGCGGCGTCTTTCCGCGCGGGCTGAACATCGGCACCGTCGTCGGGGTGGCGCGGCAGTCGGAAGGGTGGGAGCGGATCTACCTGGTGCGGCCCGCGGCCGCTCCGGCGCGGGTGAGCCACGTGCTGGTGCTCCTGGGCGGCGGGGTGCCCCAGCCGGCGGCGGCCGAGGATTCCCTCCCGTGACCGCCGCCCGCGCCCGACGGATCCGCTTCATGCTGGTCATGGTGCTCCTCGTGGGGCTGCAGTTCTACGTGCGGCCGCGGCTCTGGAATCCGCGCGTGGCGCCCGACTTCCTCATGCTGGGCCTGATGCTCTTCGCCATCCGGAGCCGGCCGGGGGCGGCCGCGCTCGCCGGGTTCATCATCGGCTTCGCGAGCGACGCCCTGACGCCGGCACGGTTCGGCGCCGCGATGCTGGCCAACACGCTGGTGGGCTACGCGGCGGCGTGGGGGCGGGCGGTGTTCTTCGCCGACAACCTGCTGGTCAACGCGGGGTTCATCGCGGCGGG
Source organism: Gemmatimonadales bacterium (assembly GCA_035429905.1). Lineage (GTDB taxonomy): Bacteria > Gemmatimonadota > Gemmatimonadetes > Gemmatimonadales > GWC2-71-9 > SPDF01. Next base: position 8,787 of record DAOMFQ010000066.1, on the reverse strand, counting down.
CGTCTGGCTCCGGAACCTCCTCGTGCTCATCGCCAGCGGCACCAGCGGCCGCGACCTGCTGGTGCAGCTGTTCCTCTGGAGCCCGGCCCTGGCACTCAGCACCGCCATCGCGGGCGTCATCGTCCTGGCCGTCTTCCGGGACTGGCTCGACATCCGGCTCGAGGAATGAACGAGTTCCATTCCTACCGGCGCGCGGAGCGGGCCGCGGTGGCCCGGTGGTTCTTCGTGGCCGCCTTCCTCCTCCTCCTCGGCGCCTTCTTCCGCACCCAGGTCGTCCAGCACGAGAAGTACCGGGTCCGGGCGGACAAGAACCGCCTCCGCCTGGTGCCGCTGGCCGCGCCGCGCGGCATCATCTACGACCGGCACGGCGCCATCATCGCCGAGAACGTGCCGGGCTATGCCATCAAGCTGCTGGCGCCCTCCGTCGACTCGCTGCGTGCCGTGCTCACGCGGCTCGCGACGGTGGTGCCGCTCGACAGCGCCCAGCTGGACGGCGTGATCGTGCGCTACCGCATGGCGCCCTACCAGCCGGTCGTGGTGCTCGGCACCGGGTCATTCGAGACGGTCTCCCGGCTCGAGGAGCACCGCAGCATCCTGCCGGGCCTCGTCATCCAGTCGGAACCGCGGCGCTTCTATCCCGACAGCCAGGCGGTGGCGCACCTCGTGGGGTATATCGGCGAGGTCACCGAGAAGGACCTCGAGCAGGCCCGCTTCCCGGGCGCCCAGCTCGGTACGGTGGTGGGGCGGGCCGGGCTGGAGCAGGAGTACGATTCGCTTCTGCGAGGACGGCCGGGTGTCCATTACGTCGAGGTCAACGCGCGGGGTCGCCTGGTGCGCGAGGAGGATGTGGCCCCCGCGCTTCCGGCCATCCCGGGCCAGCCGATCCATACCACGATCGACCTCCCGCTCCAGCAGTACATCGACAGCCTCTGGCGCGCGACGGCGCCCGGCGTGCGGGGGGCCATGGTGGCGCTCACGCCCAGCGGCGAGGTGCTCGCGCTCTACAGCGCGCCGACGTACGACCCGAATGCGTTCGTGGGCGGCATTTCGAGCACCGAATGGCGGCGGCTCACGTCGGATTCGGCGCGGCCGCTGCTCGACCGGGCCATCCAGACCCGGTACCCGCCGGCATCGCCCTTCAAGCTGGCCACCGCGGCCATGGCGCTGAAGCGGGGCATCGCCACCTTCAAGACCCACATGCCGGAGCCCTGCCGGGGCGGGTTGCAGGTCGGCAACCGGTACTTCCGCTGCTGGAAGCCGGAGGGCCACGGCAACCTGGACCTCGAGGGCGCCATCGCGAAGAGCTGCGACGTGTACTTCTACCAGCTCGGCCTCAGGGTCGGGCTCGACGCCATCTTGAGCGACGGCGTCCTCATGGGGTTCCGCGACAAGAGCGGCATCGACCTGCAGAACGAGATCGCGCCGATCTTCCCCTCGAACTCGGCGTATTTCGACCGGAAGTACGGCCCGCGTGGCTGGAGCAAGTGGGGGGCGACGCTCAACTTCGCGATCGGCCAGGGCGAAAACACCCAGACCGTCATCGACATGACGCGATTCTACGCCGCGCTGGCGAGCGGTGGCCAGGCGCCGACGCCGTACATCGTGCACCGCCGGAATGACCAGCTGCGGGACCTCGGCCTCTCGCCGGAGCAGCTCGCCGGGCTCCGCGCCGCGCTGATCGCCGTGGTGGAGACCGGTACGGCGGCGGCGAGCCGCAACGTCAACATGAGCATCGCGGGCAAGACCGGCACGGCGCAGAACTCCCACGGGCTCGACCACGGCTGGTTCGTCGGGTTCGCGCCGGCGGACAAGCCGCAGATCATCGTGGGAAGCATCATGGAGTTCGCCGAGCACGGCTCCAACGTGGCGCCGTATGTCATGAAGGTGCTCTACCGCTACGTGGCGGGCCCGGGCTCCGACGCGCCGCCCTCCATCCGGCTCATCGCCCCGCAGGACTCCGCCCCCCGTGCCGTGCAGATCGTGCCCGACTCGGTGCGCCAGGTGGACCCGGTGGCGGACGACTCGACGCCTCCCGTGCCCCCGGATCCGGCCGCGCAATGAGACACCTCGGCCTCGACCGCCCGTTGATCACGGTGGTGTTCCTGCTGTCGGCCTACGGCCTGCTGACCCTCTACTCGGCCGGGCAGACCGACGTGGTCACCCAGGCGCAGGATGTCTGGATCCGGCAGCTCGTGTGGATGGCGCTGGGCGTCGTGGCCGCGGCGGTCGTGTTCCGGTTCTCTTTCCGCCTGCTCGAATGGCTCGCACCGGCCGGCTACGCCTTCGCCATCATCCTCCTCCTCATCACGCTGGCGGTCGGCACAGGGCAGGGCACCGCCACCGGCACCAAGAGCTGGCTGGCGATCGGCGGACACCAGATCGGGCAGCCGGCGGAACTGGCCAAGCTCGCCGTCATCCTCATGCTTGCCCGGTACCTGTCGGGCCTCCGGGAGGCGCCGCGCAACCTGCGCGAGTTGGTGGGCCCCTGCCTCATTGCCGGCGTGCCGTTCCTCCTGGTGCTGAAGCAGCCAGACCTTGGCAGCGCCATCGTCTTCATCGGCATCCTCTTCCTGATGCTGTTCTGGGCCGGGGTGAAGCCGTCGCTCCTGTTCCTGCTCGCCAGCCCCGGCATCAGCCTGTTCCTGGCGTTCAACACCTGGACCTGGGGCGTCTGGATGATCGTCCTGGCGGTCCTGCTGTTCGCCTGGCGGCCCTATGTGGCGGAGGGGGTACTCGTCTATGTGGCCAATTCGGTCATGGGGGCGCTGGCCATCCCGCTGTGGCAGCGGCTGGCTCCGTACCAGCAGAACCGCCTCCTGACGTTCCTGAACCCGGAGATCGACCCGAGGGCGGCCGGGTACCACGCCATCCAGTCTCGCGTGGCGATCGGCTCCGGCGGCTGGCTCGGGAACGGATTCACCGAGGGCCCGCAGAAGCGGCTGGCGTTCCTCCCGGCGCAGCATACCGACTTCATCTTCTCCGTGGTGGGCGAGGAACTCGGGTTCCTTGGCGTGCTGGTGGCCCTCGCGCTCTTCCTGGCGCTGTTTCTCGTGGTGCTTCGCATCGCGCGCCGGGCGACCGATCCCTTCGCCAGCCTGGCGGCGTTCGGGGTGCTGGCGCTGTTCTTCACCCACGTCTTCGAGAACGTGGGCATGACGGTCAACCTCATGCCGATCACGGGCATACCGCTGCCGTTCTTCTCCTACGGCGGCTCGTTCTTCCTGGTCTGCTGCGTGGCGGTCGGGCTCCTGCTGCGGGCGGCATGGGACGCCCGGCTATCAGGCTATGCTGATGTATGACAATGACTTAGAACGTGCGGTCTGGCGCGGAGCCCCCGAAGACCGCAGATTGATACGCTTCATGCGCACCCCCTTCACTCCCCCCGGAGCCTCCCCAACCCCGATCGGGGTGTAATGGCCTGGTTCAAGAAAGAACGGAAACCGCGGACGCCGGTCCGGGAACGTCGGGAAGTACCTGCCGACGCCTGGGAGAAGTGTGACGCCTGCGGGCATCTCGACCTCCGGGAGAAGTTCGAGCGGTCCCTCAACGTCTGTCCGGAGTGCGGCAAGCACCGCCGGATGAGCGCGGAGGAGTACATCGAGCTGCTCACCGACGACCAGTCGTGGCGGGAGCTCTGGGGAGACCTCCGCTCCGAGGACCCGCTCAAGTTCGAGCACTACGCCGACCGGCTGGCCAAGGCGCTCGCCAAGGCGGGGCCGGCCGACGCCATCTACACCGGCTCGGGCCGGCTGGACGGGCTGCCCTACCACCTGGGCGTCATGAATTTCGCGTTCATGGGCGGCTCGATGGGCTCGGTGGTGGGCGAGAAGATCGCGCGCCTGGCCCGGCGGTCGCTCGAGAAGAAGCTGCCGCTGGTGCTGGTCTGCGCCTCGGGCGGCGCCCGGATGCAGGAGGGGGTGCTGTCCCTCATGCAGATGGCCAAGACGAGCGCGGCGCTGGCCCAGCTGGGCCTGCACGGCATCCCCTTCGTCACCATCCTCACCGACCCCACGACGGGCGGCGTGTCCGCCTCATACGCGATGCAGGGCGACGTCATCCTCGCAGAGCCCGGCGCGCTGATCGGCTTTGCGGGGCAGCGGGTCATCAAGCAGACGATCGGGCAGGACCTGCCGGAGGGGTTCCAGACCGCGGAGTTCCTGCTCGACCATGGTCAGATCGACGACGTGGTGCCGCGCGGATCGCTGCGGGACACCACGGCCCGCTTGCTTCGGCACATGCAGGGAGCCCGGCCGCGCTACGAGGCGACGGACGCCGGGTGATCCGATTGGTTCGCTCCCGGGTCTTCCAGAAACTGAATTCACGAAGGCACGAAACCACGAAACAGGCATTCTTCGTGTCTTCGTGTTTTCGTGTTTTCGTGTTTTCGTGTTTGTAGTTGCTGTTCCCACATGAGGCCCGAGTAGTGCTGACCTACGACGAGGCGCTCGCCTTCCTGTTTCCCCGCACGACCACCATCAAGTTCGGGCTGGACACGACACGGACGCTGCTCGAGCGCCTGGGCGATCCGCACACCGTCCTGCCCTCCATTCACATCGGCGGCACCAACGGCAAGGGAAGCGTCGCCACGCTGGTGGCCGAGGCGCTCTCGGCCGCCGGGTGGCGCGTGGGGCTCTACACCTCGCCGCACCTGGTCTCGTTCCGGGAGCGGATCCGGGTGGACGGCGTCGTGATCTCGGAGGAGGCGGTCGCGATGTGGACCGCGCGGATGCGGCCGCTCATCCAGGAGCTGGGGGCCACCTTCTTCGAGGCCACCACCGCCATGGCCTTCGCCGATTTCGCGGCGCGGGGCGCGGAGATCGCCGTGGTGGAGGTGGGGCTCGGGGGACGGCTGGACAGCACCAACGTCATCACCCCGCTTGTCAGCGCGGTCACCAAGATCGCGCGGGACCACATGAAGTACCTCGGCGAGACCCCGGCCGACATCGCCCGCGAGAAGGGGGGCATCGCAAAGCCGGGGGTGCCTTTCGTGATCGGCGAGCGGGATCCCGTCCTCGTCGAGGTGTTGCGTGCCGAGGCGAGGCGGATCGCGCATGCGGCCGGCCGGCGCGCCGACGTGCGGGTGCTCCCCGCGGCCTACGAGTGGCGGGCACCCCTCGGACTCCAGGGCCCGCACCAGCGACGGAACGCCGGGGTGGCGCAGGGAATCCTGATGGCGCTGCCGGAACGGTGGCGGCCTGGACCGGAGGCGATCGCCGCAGGATTCGCCGCGGCGCGGGTGCCAGGCCGCCTGGACCGGCGCGGCAAGTGGCTGTTCGACGTGGCTCACAATCCCGATGGCATGGAGGCGCTGGTGTCGGCGCTCGCCGCGGAGCCCCCCCCGGGACCGGTGCATGCGCTGGTCAGCATCCTGGGCGACAAGGAGTGGGCCACCATGCTGGTCTGGCTCGACGCCATCGTGGAGCGCGGAGTGCTGACGGTGGCGCCGTCGGCCGCGGAGCGCGGGTGGGACCTCGGCTGGCTCCGCGAATGGCTGGCCCGTCGCGACCGGCCACCGGCCCACGCGCGGTGGACCCTGATTCCGGACTTCAGGGCTGCGCTCCAGGCGGTCCAACCGGGGGCGGGGACGGTGCTCGTGACCGGCTCGTTCCACACCGTGGGTGACGTGATGGAGGCCCTCGGACTGGGCGAGTGAGCACCGCGGCCGGCATAGCCAAATCCTTTGATTCCAAGTATTTTGCCCCCCATGTCGCACCAGTCGCTGCCGGGTTTCCGCGAGTTCTTTCCCGAGGATTTGGCCGCGCGCGCCCACCTCTTCGAGGCGTGGCGGCGAGTGGCGCTGCGCTACGGCTTCGAGGAATACGACGGCCCGCCGCTCGAGCCCCAGGAGCTCTACACGGACAAGAGCGGCCCCGAGATCGTGGCGCAGCTCTACAACTTCGTGGACAAGGGCGATCGCCAGGTGTCGCTCCGGCCCGAGATGACGCCGACCCTGGCCCGCATGGTCGCCTCCCGCGCCAACGGACTCCGGAAGCCCATCCGCTGGTTTTCCATCGCCCAGATGTTCCGCTACGAGCGTCAGCAGCGCGGCCGGCTGCGCGAACACTACCAGCTCAACTGCGACCTGATCGGCGAGGCCGGGCCCCTGGGCGACGCCGAGGTGATCGCGCTCCTGATCGACCTCTCGCGTGAGGTAGGGCTCGGGGCGGACGACGTCCGCGTGCGGCTCTCCGACCGCCGGGTGCTGTCGGCGTTGCTCCTCGGGGCCGGGGTGCCGGAGGAGCGGCTGCCGCTGGCCTTTGCGGCCATCGACAAGCGGGAGCGGATGGAGCGGCCGGCGTTCGAGGCGATGCTGCGGGGCGTCGGCGGGGCGGGGATCGCGGCCCCGATCGTGGCGCACGTGATGGAAATTGCCGAGCTGCACTCGATGGAGTCGGTGTCCGCCGCGCTCGCCAAGGTGCCGGGCGGTGAGACGGCCCTCCAGCCGATGCGGCAGACCCTCGAGGCCCTGGACGCGATGGGTCTCGCCGGCTTCGTCGATGTAGACCTCACGATCGTGCGGGGGCTGGCCTACTACACCGGCACGGTGTTCGAGCTCTTCGACGCCGGCCGCGCGAGCCGGGCCATCGCCGGTGGCGGCCGGTACGACGACCTCCTCAAGCGGCTGGGCGGCGTGGACCTCCCCGCGGTCGGGTTCGCGATGGGCGACGTCGTGATCGGCGACCTGCTCCGGGAGCGGGGCCTCCTGCCCGAGTCGTCCGCGCCGGTCGAGGTGTTCATCGCCGGCGTGACCGAGGCGGACCTGCCCCACGTGCTGGCGCTGGCGCACGAGTGCCGCGACGCCGGGCTCCGCACCGAATACGCGCTGACGGCGCAGGCGGTGGGCAAGCAGCTGAAGCTGGCCGACGCGCGGAAGGCCCGCGTGGCCGTGCTGATCGGCCCCGACGACCGGGAGCGCAACGAAGTCCAACTGAAGGACCTGGCCGCCAAGGCGCAGCGCTCGGTGTCACGCACCGATGCGATTGCCGTCCTCTTGGCCACCCGCACCTGATTCCCGGGGCCGAACGCGGCCCCACTTGACGAGGCAGCATGGCAGACGACAAGGCGCTCACCACGCGGGCCGCGGACTTTTCGGCCTGGTACAACGAAGTCATCGCGCGGGCGCAGCTGGCGGACTACAGCCCGGTGCGCGGCTGCATGGTCATCCGGCCCAACGGGTACGCCATCTGGGAGCAGATGCAGCAGGCGCTGGACAAGATGTTCAAGGACACCGGCCACCAGAACGCCTACTTCCCGCTCTTCATCCCGCAGAGTTTCCTGGCCCGCGAGGCGGAGCACGTCGAGGGGTTCGCCCCGGAGACGGCGGTGGTGACCCACGGCGGCGGCAAGCTGCTGGAGGAGCCGCTGGTGGTGCGGCCCACGTCCGAGACCATCATCTACGCCATGTACGCCAAGTGGATCCAGAGCTGGCGCGACCTGCCGGTCCTCATCAACCAGTGGGCCAACGTGGTGCGCTGGGAGCTTCGCACGCGGCTGTTCCTCCGCACCACGGAGTTTCTCTGGCAGGAAGGCCACACCGCCCACGCCACCGAGGCCGAGGCGGAGCAGGAGACGCTGATGATCCTGGGGATCTACCGGCGCTTCGCGGAAGAGTGGATGGCGATGCCGGTGCTCACCGGCCGGAAGAGCGAGAGCGAGCGGTTCGCCGGCGCGCTCCGCACCTACGCCATCGAGGCGCTGATGCAGGACAACCGCGCGCTCCAGGCGGGCACCAGCCACAATCTCGGCCAGAATTTCGCCAAGGCGTTCGACGTCACCTTCCAGACCGCCGAGGGCGGCCTGGACCACGTGTGGAGCACGTCGTGGGGGGTGTCCACCCGGCTGGTGGGCGGGCTCATCATGACGCACAGCGACGACGTCGGCCTGGTCTGCCCGCCGCGGCTGGCGCAGTACCAGGTGGTCATCGTGCCGATCTACCGCAAGGACGAGGAGCGGGTGGCGGTGCTGGAGGCCGGCGAGCAGCTCCAGCGCGCGCTCCGCGCCGCGGGCCTCCGGGTGCACCTCGACGTGCGGGACGGCCTCAAACCCGGCGCCAAGTATTACGAGTGGGAGTCGCGGGGCGTGCCCTTCCGCATGGAGCTCGGCCCGCGCGACCTGGCCTCCGGGCAGGTCATGCTGGCGCGCCGCACCGGCGGCAAGGAGCCGATCCCGATGGCCGGCATCGGCGACCGCATGCACATCGAGATGGACGCCATGCAGCAGGCGCTGCTCGGGGCGGCGGTGGCACGACGGGAGGCCGCGTCGATCCGGGGCGCCACCCGCGACCAGCTGATCGAGGCGATGAACGGCACGATGGGGTTCGTGTACGGCGGGTGGTGCGGCGACGCCACCTGTGAGGCCGACATCAAGGAGCAGACGAAGGCCACGATCCGCGTCCTCCCGGACGAGGAGTTCCGCTCGAACCCCGCGCCGACGCGCTGTGTCTGGTGCAATCGGGACGCGGTGACGGAGGCGGTGTGGGCGAAGGCGTATTGATGCCGGCGGGGCAGGGAGGCAGCGAGGCGGCAGGGCAGGCCGCCCTGCTGGCGGACGCGGGGCTGGTGGTGGGGCCGGAAGGGCTGATGATGGCGGGGGTGCCGCTCGCGCAGATCGCGCGCGAAGTCGGCACCCCCGCCTTCGTGTACAACGCCGAAGCCATCCGCCGGCAGTTTCGCGCCCTCGAGTCGGCCTTCGCGGGCATTCCGCACCGGATCTGCTACGCCGTCAAGGCCAACAGCAACCTCGCCGTCCTCCGCCTCATGCACGACCTCGGCGCCGGCGCCGACCTGG
>DAOMFQ010000065.1:0-11078 GCA_035429905.1 Gemmatimonadales bacterium | reverse complement strand
CCACCATCTTGATGCGGGTACCGGCGCCAAAGGAAAGGTTGAACGTCCGGGTGTTGGAGGCGTTGGTCAGGAAGAGCCGGACGACCTCCCCTCGCTTTACTGGCAGCTTCCAGTCGGGCTCGCCGTTGACGAGCATGAGGTTTCCGAAGCGGCCCATGGCGGCGTGGGTCGGCGCCTCCGCTCCCCAGGGCACCAGCCCGTCGCTCCCCACCAGCAGATCGTCGAGAATCAGGAACTCTTCCCGGTTGACTGGCCCCCACGCGTCGGCCCGGGGAGACATCACGAAGATGTTGCCGTAGAGGCCGAGGTCCTGCTGGATGTCCTCGCGGACATGGGGGTGGTACCAGAACGTCCCGCCGTCGGGGAAGACGAGCTGGTAGGTGAAGCGCTGGCCGGGCTCGACCGCCGGTTGCGATACGCCGGGCACGCCGTCGAACTGCGAGTTCAGCCGCACGCCGTGCCAGTGCACCGTGGAGGGCAAAGGGAGCGCGTTGTGGTACTGGACCAGGATGCGCGCGCCCTGCGGTACCCGGATGAGGGGGCCGGGATACTGGCCGTTGAAGCCGAACATGGTGTAGCTCCGCCCGGCGAGCGTGCGGCGCACCAGGCCGGCCTCGAGGTCGAGGGTGTCCCCATTCCGCAGGGTGACCACCTCGCGCGGCCGGGCGACCGGCGCATTGGGCGCGTCGGGCGGTCGCCAGGCCGCCATCGGCGGTCGGAGCGCCATTTCCGACGGGAACATCTCGAGCCCCGGGTACATCGGGATACCGGTCCACCCCAGCGAATCCGGCGCCGTGACCCCGTGCGCTGCGTGCTCCCCGGCGTCCCTCGGCACCCCGATGCCCCCGAGGAAGAACTCGTAGGTGTCCGGCGGCCGGAGCCGGGTGGCGGCTGACTCGCCGCGGAGCACGAGGCGGCCTTGCCTGGTGGTCGCGGTCGTATCGGGCTCCGCCGAGATGTGCACCAGGAAGAGCTGCATGGCGAACGGGCCGACTGTTTGCGTGCCCTCGCGCACCGTGCCGAGCCGGATCATGGGGCTCAGCGACGGGGCCATGACCCAAGCCACGTACCCCGGGGCCGGTCCGGATGGAAGCGGCGGGAGGCCGTGGAGCGAGAGGGTCATGCCCCAGCGATTGGTGCCGTCGCGGGAAACGTTTACCGTGAACGGACCGGGAATCCAGTCGAGCTCGGCGGTGCCGGTGGCATTCGAGCCGGCGGCCGGGAAGAGATTGATGCAGTAGAGATCGTAGCTGGCGCTCGGGAACATCCCGCCCGGCTCGCAGGGCCGCTGCGCGGCGAGCGCGGCGGGGCAGGCGAGGGCCGCGAGCACGCACGCGCACCAGCGGCGGCTCACCGTGATGCGCCGCTCACTTCCGCACCAGGTCCATCACGTACACGTCGCTCTGGATCTCTCCCACCGCGAAGTAGAAGAGACCGTTCCCGGGGAGCACGCCACCGCCGAAGACGGGCATCGACGGGTCGTCGAACCGCACCATCAGTCGGGGCAGGCCACCTGTGGCGGCGATTTCGTACACCCCTTCGGTCCCGTCCGGGCCGAGCGCCCGGAAGTAGATCATCGCGCCATCGTGGGACCACTCGGGCCACCGCAGGGATTGCAAGCCGGACGTCGCCGCGGAGATCACGACCCGCGCGGTTCCACCCAGCTGGTAGATGCCGATGCCGTCGCCACTCCCCCGGATATCGTAGACCAGGCTGGCGCCATCGGGCGACCATCTCGGCGCATAGCCGGTATCGATCGGGAGGCGGGTGGGTGCCTGCCAGGGAGCGCTGAGCGATCCACGGGCGATCGTGTACACAGACCAGGAGGCACTCGCGTACGCGAGGCGGAGCCCGTCGGGCGAAAAGGCCGGATTGAAGTGCTGCTCGTTTCCGCTGGTCAGCTGACGCTCGCCCGACCCATCGGTGTTGATGATGTAGATCTGGCGGATCACATTGCGGGCCGAATGAAAGGCGATCTCCCGGCCATCAGGCGAGAAGTCGGGAACCATGTCGTCGCCCGGATCGCGGGTGACCTGCCTCGCCTCGCCCCCGGCGGCCGAGAGCACGAAGATGTCCTGGTTCCCCTCGATGTCGGAGTCGTACGCGATCCACTGTCCGTCGGCGGACAGGTCGATGTTCTCGACGACCTGGTTTCCCGTGGTGACCGGTCGTGCGTCCCGGAGGGAAATGCTCCCCGTCCTGGGAATGGGGATCGTGTAGATGTTGCGCCGAAGGCTGAATCGGTCATACGCGGCGGTGCGGCCGTCGGTCGCGACCGAGACGGCATATGCCCCGAGGCCAGTCGTGAGTCGCACGGCCCGGCCGCGTGGTCTCCCCGACCCGTCGAGCCGGACGGCGTAGAGGTCACGTGCGCCGTCGCGATTGGACACGAACAGCAGGGTGCCATCCGGCAACCAGGTCGGGCTCATGTTGAGTGAGCTGCTGTCCGTCGCCAGGACGGGAACGCCCCCGGCCGGCAGGACCCAGATCTCGCTCGGGGCGGCGTTGCCCCAGTCGTAGACGCTCCGCCGGTTTCCGACCACGTACGCCAGGGCGCGGCCGTCCCCGCGCACGGCGGGAGAGTGCACCTCTCCCGCGCCGATCCGGAGCAGCGTCTCGTGGCCGGTAGCATCCCGTGCATACGCGGTGTCCCCACGCGAGAGCAGGGTGAACCCTCGCGTCAACGCCGCCGCGTCCGCGGGGTCGAGCGCCACCGCCTGCCCGCCCAAGCGGGGCAGCTTCCAGCTCCCCGCCGCGTGATCGGCGGTGGTGCGGAGATTCTGGAACACGACACTCCGGCCGTCCGGCATCCACGCGGGCAGGACCTGCGCGCCTTCCCAGTCCCCGGTGAGGGGCAGCGGCCGGCCGCCCGAGACATCCCGCACCACGATGTGCGTGTGCCCGGGGTACCCCGATTCATAGGCCACCTCGCCGCCGTCCGGGGAGATCGCCACGTGGATTTCGGGCTCGGCCTCGCGGGTCACCTGGCGGATGTTCGAAATCTCAATTATTGCTGGCGCCGGCCTGAAAGCGCGCGACGCGAGCCACGCCATCAGCGCCACGACCACGACCACGCCCACGGCGTGGGCCAGCCGTCGCCTGGGGCGCCGCGCCATGGCCTGGTAGGGAGCCGTCCCGAGCGGAGTGGTTCCGCCGCTCGGCGAGGTCAGGGCCTCGAGCAGCGGGAGCAGCTCTGCCGCGCTCTGGTAGCGGTCGGCCGGTCGCTTCTCGAGACAGCGCATGATCAACGCCGCGAGCCCCGGTGGCACGGCTGGGCGGCGCTCCATGACCGGGACCGGCGCCTGGGTAACCTGGGCGGCGATGACCGCCTGGGGCGAAGGGCCGGTAAAGGGAGGCTGCCCGGTCAGGAGCTCGTAGCCCAGCACGCCGAGCGCATAGATGTCGGCGCGGTGGTCCACATGGGGGTCGGCGGTGGCCTGTTCCGGCGCCATGTACACTGGCGTGCCGAGCGCCACCCCGGCGGTGGTCATCTGGTGGCGGCCGGTGGCTTCGCTCACCGCCTTGGCCACGCCGAAATCGGTGACCAGGGCGTGCTGGCCGGAGAGCATCACGTTTTCGGGCTTGATGTCGCGGTGCACCAGGCCGTGCTGGTGCGCGTGGGTCAGGGCGTCGGCCACGTCGTGCAGCAGCCGTACGACGTCGCGGATCGGGAGCTCAGTCTCCTTTTGCAGGCGTTCGCGGAGCGACTGGCCTTCCTCGTACGGCATGACGTAGAACAGGAATCCGTCGGCCTCACCGGAGTCGTAGAGCGGCAGGATGTGGGGATGATGGAGGCGGGCGGCCACTTCGACTTCACGGACAAAGCGTTCGGCGCCGAGCGTGGCGGCCAAGTCCGGCTTCAGCACCTTCACCGCCACCTGGCGGTGGTGCTTCAGGTCCTCCGCCAGGTACACCGTGGCCATGCCGCCCGCACCAAGCTCCCGCTCGATGCGGTAGCGGTTGGCCAATGCCGCGACAAGCCGGGAATACGAGTCGCTCACTGCCTCACCTTCGCCTTGAGTTCCGTGAACCAGTTCTCCACGTAGACCAGTTCTTCGCCCGAATTGCCGAATTCCTTGATCATCAGGAATCGACGGTCGTCGGGTGTCACGTCGTACTGCTGGCGATTCCTCGCCGCGCGATATCCCGTCAGCGCGAAGAGCGGCTTCGGGGTTCCGGGCGCAAACGATTCCCCGGCCGTCACTGGAACCGCCATGAGTTGCCCGCCACTCCGGTAGAACAACTCCTTCCCGCTGTGGGCCCAGCGCGGTTCGGTGCCGCCGCCAGTCGAGATCAGGCGGGATGAACTCATGCTCGGAAAGGGCGCCACGTAGACTTCGGCGCGTCCCGTCGCGTCCGTCGCGTAGGCCAGCCACCGGCCGTCCGGCGAAAGGGCGGCCTGCATGGAGACACTGTTGTCGGTCAGCAGCGGAATGAGTGCGGTGTCCCCGGTGAGCCGCCGAGCGTAGAGGTTGGCGCTGCTGACTGGCTCGTCCGATCGTGTGACGAGCCACTGCCCATCCCGCGAGAGCTCCGCCTCCCACAGCCCGTAGGCATGCCGGAGGAGGAGCTCCGCCGGTGCGCTGCCGTCCACTCGCATGCGGTACACATCATAGGCGTCCTGGCTCTGTCCACCGCGCGCGTTCGACACATAGGCCACCGACCGCCCATCGGGCGACCAGGAGGGCCGCCAATTCACAGTGCCATCCTGCGTCAGCTTCTGTCGCGTGCCGTCCGACCGGCGAATCCAGATTTGGGTCGGTCCCTCGCGCACGCTCACCGCCAGGGCGTTCCCATCCGGTGAAATGGCGGGGTAGTCGAAGTCGCCGTGCCAGGTGGTGTCGACGGGGATGCCGCTGCCGTCCCGCGAGACCCACCTGAGTTCGGACGGCACCTGCGCGCCTCCGGCGACCGAGTAGAGGAGGCTTCCCGAAGTCGACAGCGCCAGAGCAGTCGGTGCCACGTCCTCGATGACCGGAATGGCGCTGCTGGTCAGCGCGAGCTTCTTCGCGTCAAACCCGGCGGCAAACAGGCCACCTGCCCGGTCGGTGTAGAGCAGGTGCCCCGTGGGAGCGTACCAGGCCCCGGCAGCTTCGGGGACGAGCAACCGCGCGCTGTCCACCGAAAAATCAAAGACGCACACGGAGGATTCGATCGCGCAGTTTCCCGGGCAATATGTGACGAGCACCCCCCTGCTCCCCGGCAAGGGTGAAATGGTCAAGATTTGCCGTCGACGCTTGGTGCTGTCCGGCTGAACGGAACTGCTCGGCCCTCCGTTGCCGGAGACCCTGCGGAGGCCGTCCCCCTTGCCGGCGTAGACGATCGTGCCGTCGTCCAGCCACGCGGCCGCGACCTGGATCTGGTTTGCGTCCTCGGCGAGGGTGATCGAGCCCCCGCCGGCGACCGGTACCTTTCGGACCTTTCCGTCGATCGTGACGTATCCGATCCAGGCGCCATCGGGGGAAAAGAAGGGCGACACTGCCCCGTCGGTGCCGGCCAGGGGGGCGGGCTCGCGCTCGTTCCGGAGCTTGCGCATCAGGTGGTAGGCGCCGCCGGCCGAGTCGGAATAGACGATGCTCGAGCCGTCCGGGGCGATGGCGGCCTGGCTGGCGAGTCGCTCCACGCCTGGCGCGAGGACGCCCGAGAACGTGTGCTGCCAGAGGACCACCCGCTGGCGGCTTGTCTCGGCGGCCGGTGCTGGGCGCAACCAACCCCACAGCGCTAACCCGAGCAGAATTGTGCTCAATACCGCAAGCGCTGCCAATGCGGTCCTCGGCGCCCGGGCCATACCAACCGGATGGTGGCTACCCGCCGTCGAAGTGCCGTGGGACACAAACGCCGGGTTGCCGAGTGCCGCGGCAAACTCGGCCGCGGTACCGAACCGGTCGGCCGGCAGCTTTTCCAGAGAGCGGGCCACGGCGTCCGCGACGTTCTCCGGAACCGCCTTCCGGAGCTTCGTGACTGGGGCGGCCTCCTCGGTCACGATCTTCATGATGATCTGCTGGGCCGAGGCGCCAGTGTGCGGCGGGTTCCCCGTGAGCATTTCGTACAGCACGCTGCCGAGCGAGTAGATGTCGGAGCGGGCGGTGATGAGTTTCTCCGCCGTGGCCTGCTCCGGGCTCATGTAGTGCGGCGTGCCGAGGCTCATGCCGGTCTCGGTCATCCGGCCGCCGGCCGCCGCGCTCAGGGCCAGGGCAATGCCGAAGTCGGCCACCATCGGGCGGCCGTCGTGGAGCAGGATGTTCTCGGGCTTGATGTCGCGGTGGATCACGCCATGGCGGTGGGCGTAGTCCAGGGCGTCGGCCACGGCGACCGTGATCCGGACCGCTTCATCGATGCTCAGTTGGGTTTCGCGATCGAGCTTCGTGCGAAGCGTCTCCCCCTCGATGTAGGGCATCACATAATAGAGGAAGACGCCCTCCCCGCTTTCCCGCCTCCCCGCTTCCCCGCTGTCGAAGAGCGGCAGAATGTGCGGATGCTGCAGCGCGGCGGTGGTCTTGATCTCCACCACGAAGCGCTCGGCGCCGATCACGGCGGCGAGCTCGGGCTTCAGGACCTTGAGGGCGACCTTGCGGTCGTGCTTCAGGTCCTGGGCCAAGTAGACGGTGGCCATGCCGCCCTGGCCCAGCTCCCGCTCGATCCGGTAGCGGTCGGCGAGGGCGGCGGTGAGGCGAGGAGTCGGGTCTGTCAATGCGGCTCCGAGTTGGGAATCAAATCACGGCCGTACCTCGAGTCGCGGGTAAACCCGCGGCTCGGCTGATGTCGCTAAAGCGACACGATCGGCGTCACAAGGGTGCCGCTCATTTGCAGTACGCGTTCAACCATCGGGCATGCATCATCGACTGCTAGTCCACATCGTCTGGACAACGCGGGAGCGCGAGCCGACCATCGACAGTCAGCGCGCAGCCTACCTCTGCGAACACCTACCGATCATCGCGCGGCAGGAAAGGGTGCACATCCTGGCGATCGGAATCGTGGCCACCCACCTGCACCTGCTGGTGCGGGTGCACCCCTCGACATCACTTCCACGCCTGCTGCAGCGCATGAAGGGTGGCACGGCACACGCCATCAATTGGCATTTCTCAGCGAGCGGGCCGGCTCTGCGCTGGGCCAAGGGCTACAGCGCAACCACGGTAAGCCCGCGTCAGGCGGGAAGAGCCGTCTCCTATATACGCCACCAATCCAGCCATCATCCAACCGAAGCGATCCCGGGGTGGACCGGCCAGTCGCAGAAACCGAGGTAATGGAACCGGAACTTCGGCACGTGTCGCTTCAGCGACATCAGCCGAGGCGTCGCTTCAGCGACGAGCTCGCGGCCAAACGGTCGGGGGTGGGGTTCACTTCGCCGCCTGCTTGAGCTTCTCGAGCTCCACCCGCCAGTTGAAGACGACGTTCACGCTGTTCGCGTCGGCACCGCCCGCGGCCACCATGAGGAACCGCTTGCCGTCGGGATGCACATCGTAGCTGCGGTGGTAGTCCTGGATGGCCAATCCGATGCCCGGGAACAACAGCTTGGGCACGCCAGCCGAGAAGCGCTGGCCGGTCGTGACTGGCACGGCGTACATGTCACCCCGGGGGCTCCGGAAGAAGAGTTCGCGTCCATCACGGCTCCACACCGGTTCCTGGCCGCCGCCGACCGAAATCACGAACCGCGCCGAGTCGACGCCGGGGAACGGCCGGACGTACACCTCAGGGTTGCCGGATTCCAGGGACACGTACGCCAGCCACCGCCCGTCCGGCGAGACCGTCATGGCGAAGTTGTCGAACCGGGACTGCACGAGCGGCCGAGGCACAGTGTCGACGCCGTTCTTCACCACCATCAGGTGCCGGGACCCGGAACCGGCACCCTGCGACCGGAGCAGGGTGTACTGCATCGTTGGATCGAAGGCGATCTCGTCCGCCTCGCTGGTGCCAGGGTAGGCCGCCTTCGCGCTGTCGCTGCCGTCGGCCCGGCGGATCCACCCCGTCCGCTTGTTGTTGCGAGTGCCGAGGAAGGCCACCCGCCGACCGTCCGGCGTCCAGACCGCGCGATCGGCGTTCTCGACGTCGAAGGAGAGGCGGCTCAGGGTGCCGGTGGCCAACTGCTTGATCCAGATCTGGTTGTCCCCCGACTCGCTCCGCGTGAGGACGATTTCTCTCCCGTCCGGAGACAACGCCACGTCGAGCCCCACCTGCTTCAGCGTCGTGTCGACCGGTGTGCGCTTGCCGGTCCGGTCCACCCACACCAGGCCACCGCTCCCGCCCGTCTCGGGTTGGTAGACCAGCATTCCGGTCTGGGAAACGGCGAACTGGACCGTGCCGTTGGTGGCCTCTGCCTGCACGTCGTCCAGCATCAGCACCGGCGTCCCGCCGAGCTTGCCTCGGCGGCTGTCGAACGGGGCGGCGAGGATACGGCCGTCGGAGGCGCCGATGGCCAGGTACCCCGGCGCCACGTACCGCGCATACGACCCCGCGGTCAGGTCGGTAACGGCGCCGGTCGACAGGTCCACCAGCCCGATGTGATTCGACCCGATCGAGCCCATCCAGAGCATGACCAGGGCGTGCTTGCTGCCGGGCAGCACGTCGGGATAGTCGTGCTCCTGGACGCCGGTACTGGAATCGGGAATGGAAATGTGCGTGACGGCACCACCGGTGGACGCCACGCGAGCGAGGCCGCGATTGATGTGGGTGTAGACAATCTGGTCGTTGTCCCCCCAGTCGCCTCCCCCGAAGGGGGCGACGGAGTCGGGGACGATGGTCCGGGCCACGCCGCCGGCGATCGGGATCACCTTGAGGGCGGTGCCGCCGCCGCCGGTGGTGAAGAATCCGATGGATTCGCCGTCCGGCGAGAAGAACGGCGCGAAGCCGCCCTTCGTATCCGGGAGTTTTCGGGCCACGGGCTGGTCGACGTCGCGGACCCAGAGTGCGTTGTCGGCCCCGTCGGGTCCGATGAAGGCGACCCGCCGCCCCGAGGGTGCGATCGCAAGGCGTTCGTTGCTGATCGACCGGACGACGGCGCTGTCCCCGAGGGCGAGAGACGCCTTGACCACCTCATCCGGGCCGACACTGCCCGGGCTTGGCGAGCGGCCGCCGATCAGGACGCCGGCGAGCAATGCCGCCGCGCCGACGACACCGGCCACGAGCCAGTTCCGGCGCCGCAGGGGGGCCGCCACCGGCTGCAGGCTGGTGCGCGCCGTGGTCGTCGTCGGGTTGGCGAGCGCGGCCGCGAACTCCGCCGCGGTGGCGAAGCGGTCGGCGGGGAGCTTTTCGAGCGCAGTGAACACCGCCGCCTCGACGCCGGGCGGGATCGTCTTCCGCTGGAGCGTGAGCGTGCGCGGCTCCTCGGTCATGACCCGCGCGATGATCGCCTGGGCGGTGGGCCCGGTGAAGGGCGGCTCCCCCACCAGCATCTCGTACGCCACGCAGCCCAGCGCATAGACGTCGCTCCGCGCCGAGATCTCGCGGTCGCCCATGGCCTGCTCGGGGCTCATGTAGTGCGGCGTGCCGAGGGACATGCCGGTCTCGGTCATCCGGGTGCCGCCCGCCTTGCTGGCGGCGAGCGCGATGCCGAAGTCCGCCACCAGCGCGGAGCCGTCGTGCAGCAGGATGTTCTCGGGCTTGATGTCGCGGTGGATCACGCCGTGGCGGTGGGCGTAGTCGAGCGCGGCCGCCACCTCGCTGGTGATCCGCACCGCGTCGGCCACCGGCAGCTGCTTCTCGCGGCTGATCCGGTCGCGGACCGTTTCCCCCTCGACATAGGGCATCACGTAGAAGAGGAAGCTGTCGGCCTCACCGCTGTCGAAGAGTGGCAGGATGTGCGGATGCTGGAGGTTGGCGGTGGTCTTGATCTCGCTGAGGAATCGCTCGGCGCCGATGACCGCGGCCAGCTCGGGCCGAAGCACCTTGAGCGCCACCTTCCGGTCGTGCTTCAGGTCCTGGGCCAGGTAGACGGTGGCCATCCCGCCCGCGCCGAGCTCGCGCTCGATGCGGTAGCGGTCAGACAGGGCGGTGGTCAGGCGGGGCAGCGGGTCAGACATGTCGACGCTCTCTCATCGCCCGGCCGGCCGACTGAGGTCGATTTCGGCGAGCCAGTGCTGCACCAGGATCGCGATGGCCGGGGCGGACGCGCCGGCCTCGGAACCTTCGCCTGCGAGGCGCTTGAACACGAACCGTCGGTCATCGGGCGACACGGCATACTGTGCGTGATACTGGTCGCGGAAGTACGGGTCGGCGAAGAGCACCTGCTGCTCCCCCATCTGGAAGCCGGTGCCGGCGTTCGTGAGGATCGGCACTGCCACGAACGTCCGGGGGGCCAGGCTGCGGAAGAACAATTCACGGCCACTGTGCGACCACATCGGCTCGATCCCCCCGTTGCGGGAGACCTGCCAACGGCCGGCGTCCACGTCCGGGAAGGGGCGCACGTACACCTCATTGCGACCCGATTCGTTCGAGGTGTAGGCAAGCCAGCGGCCGTCGGGCGACAGGGCCGGTGACTTCTGGTCATATCCGGGGGCCGCGAGCAGCGGCGTCAGGGCACTGTCTCCGGTGCCGGCCGCGCGCCGGAAGAGGAAGATCTGCCGGCCTCCCCCGGGCACGGTGAGCCGCACGATCATCACCGTGGTGTCCCGGGTCTCCACGACCTCCTCCACGTCACCCGCCGGATCGAGGATCGTCTCCGGAGATGCGGTCCCGTCGGCTCGCCGCTGGAGGAGCCGCAATCCGGTGCTGTCGTTCGATCCATACCAGAGGTAGCGGCCGTCCGCGCTCCAGACCGGCCGGATGGTGCGAGTCTCGAACGACAGGCGCGTCAGCGGACCGGCATCGAGCTGCTTGACCCAGATGTTCTGGCTGCTGGTCTCGTTGATGCTTACCGCCAGCTGCCGGCCGTCGGGCGAGAGGGCCAGTCCGTTGCTGCCGGCGAGCTGCCGCCACACCCAGCTCGTGTCGATCGGCGAAGACACACCTTCACGCGTGACCCAGAAGGTCTGGACCAGGGCCCCGCCGGCCGAGGACTCGCCTGTGACGTAGAGCGCCGTGCCGTTCTGCGCGACCACGAAGTCGGGGGTGTTTCCGCCGACGCGTACCCCCTCGAGCACCGG
>DAOMFQ010000064.1:6938-11390 GCA_035429905.1 Gemmatimonadales bacterium | reverse complement strand
TCCATCCGGTCAAAGGGCAACACGCTGGCGGCCTCGCGCGCAAAGAGCCGCGTAGCCGCGCCGACGTGTGCCGTCGTGGCGAGCACCTCCGCGATGCGCCCCAGGTGGGCGGGCACGTTGCGTAGCACGCTCAGGTGCGAGCGCATCACCTGCACCTGCCAGGCGAGGAGGAAGCTGTCGACCCGCACCGCCACCAGCGGCGCCACCTGGCGCAGCAGGTCGAGATCGTCGGGCCGGAAGAAGTCGGGGCCGTTGCCGCCCAGGAGGAGGTAGCCCGCCACCCGCGTCTGCGAGAGCAGCCGCACGCCGATGACCGCGCGCGCCAGCGGTTCTCCCCTGCCCTGCCCCGGGATATCCGGACACCAGGCGGGATGATGCGGCTGCACACTGGTATCGCCTACCAGGATCTCGTCGGCGTCGCCGAAGCGCGCGGCGGGGTCGAACTGTTCTCGCGTCACCACCAGCGCAGGGTCCGACCAGAAGGTGCCCGGGCCATGACGGTCGAAGCGATAGTGCTCCTGCGCCGACGCGTCGGGCACCAGGATCTGCATGCGGTCATGGGGCAGCATCGGCTGCAGCGCCTGCGACACGAACTCCGAGAACTCCCTCGGCGTGCGCGAGGCCGACTCGGCGAGGCCGAGCTTTGCCAGGAGGGCGTGGAGTTCAACGAGCTTGCGGCCCGGTTCCGAGCGGCGGCGCTCGGGCGGTGGCGGGGAGCCGTCCTCGCGCGGCGGCTCGAGCGGTTCCCTGCCCTGCCGCGCCACGCGCGCCAGCGTGGGCCCGAGCGAGTCGGCCACGTTCCGGAGCAGCACCGCCTCCGGCAATCCATAGCGGGCGTGTCGGAGGTCGGCGAGGAGCAGGAGGCCCACGTCGCGGTCGCCATGCGGCACGGCCATGCACACCACGGAGGCGTAACCTGCGGTCCGGATCCGCTGCTCCATCGTGTAGAGCTCGTCCTGCCCCAGGTGCGGCGCGGGCGTCGGTACTTCGAGACTGTCCTGCGCCAGGGCCGACGGACCGACCAGCACGGCCGGGCCCTCAGGCGGATACACCCAGAGCGCCATCAGGTCGTGCGGGAGTTCCGGAGCGAGCAGCCCGGACAGCGCCTCCAGCCAGGTCTCCAGCGCCACCGCGTCCCACGAGCTCCCCTTGAGGCGAAGCAGAGGCACCCTCAAGTCGAGGGCCTCGATTTCGCTCCCTTCGGAGGAGGATCGGAACGAGTCGCGGTGGTCGCTCATGGATGATGCCTAGTGCACTTTGCATGCCTCGGCTTGCACTCTATCACCGTAACTCGCTGTTACATAATAATTTAGGTTGCGTTTACCGGGAGTGACGCGGCCGTTGAGTTCATCGCCTCATCTTGCAAATGCCTGTTGGGCAACAACTTCAGCCCGACAGCCTGCGACTATTGACATACCCCCCTCCCCTATCTAAATTGAGACCCGAGTTCGTGCGCAGATTCCTGGGCAGGCGGACCGATCGAGTCTGGTGGTCCGCCATCCACCGGAGCGGCAAGCCGGATGAGTATCACCTACTACTACCCATCGGAGCCATGGAAAATCTCACCCTGCACATCGAAGGCATGTCCTGCGGCCACTGCCTGAACGCCGTGAACAAGGCGCTCTCCTCGCTCGACGGCGTCCAGATCGATTCCGTCAAGATCGGCCGCGCCGAGGTGCACTACGATCCGTCGAAGATCGACGCGGAACGCATCGCCGCCGCCGTTTCCGACGAAGGCTACCGGGCCACGCCGGCGCCGAGCCCGGTCTGATCCGATGAGCACGGCCACCGCCACCGAGCGCGCCACCATCCCGGTCACCGGGATGACCTGCGCCGCCTGCAGCGCGCGCATCCAGCGCACGCTGGAGCGTGCTCCTGGTGTGGCGTCGGCCAACGTGAACCTGATGACCAACTCGGCCACGGTGGAGTTCGACCCGGCGGTCTCCTCGCTCGACACGCTGGTGGCCGCCATCAAGGACACCGGCTACGGCGCCGAGCTGCCCCGCCCCGAGCTGGCCGCCGGCGAAGCCGAAACCGCCGACGAGCTCCGGATGGCCGCCGAGCGCGCCACGCTCAGGCGGAAGGTCACGGTCAGCCTCGTCGCCGCGGCCGTGGCCATGCTCATCGGCATACCGCTCGGCGAGGCAGCCGCCGCGCAGGGCGCCTCCGACCCGCTCATGCACCTCATGATGCCGGTCGCCGGTGCACTCCGATCGGTGGCGCCCGGGCTCTTCACCGTGAGCGCCGACGCCTGGCGCTGGACGCTGCTGCTCCTCACGCTGCCCATCGTCTTCTGGGCCGGGCGCCACTTCTACGTGCGTGCGTGGGCCGCGGCCCGGCACGGCGGCGCCGACATGAACACCCTCGTGTCGGTCGGCACCGGGGCCGCGTTCCTGTTCAGCCTGGCCATGACGCTCGGCTCCCCGTACTTCGTGGCCCGCGGCGTCGAACCGCACGTGTACTACGAAGCCGTCATCGCCATCATCGCGCTCATCCTCCTCGGCAACTACCTCGAGGCCCGCGCCAAGGGGCGCACCTCCGCCGCCATCCGGAAGCTCGTGGCGCTCAGGCCCGATACCGCGCACGTCGTGCGGGGCGGGGAAGTGACCGACCTTCCGCTGGACCAGGTCCGCACCGGAGACGAACTCCTGGTCCGCCCCGGCGAGACCATCCCAGTGGACGGCGTGGTGCTCGAGGGCACCACCTCGGTGGACGAGGCCATGCTGACGGGCGAGCCGACGCCGGTGGCCAAGCGCGCGGGGAGCCCGGTGGTCGGCGCCACGCTCAACCGCGCTGGCGCCATTCGCATGCGCGCCACGCGGGTCGGCGGCGACACCGTGCTGGCGCAGATCATCCGCATGGTCCGCGAGGCGCAGGGTGCCAAGGCGCCCATCCAGCAGCTCTCCGACCGGATCGCCGCCGTGTTCGTGCCGGTGGTCATCGTCATCGCCGTCGGCACCTTCGCGCTGTGGTATTTCCTCGGGCCCGAACCGCGCGTGGTGCGGGCACTGGCCGCGGCGGTCACCGTGCTCATCATCGCCTGTCCCTGCGCGATGGGCCTCGCCGTGCCGACCGCCGTCATGGTGGCCACCGGCCGCGGCGCTGAGCGGGGCGTGCTCTTCAAGGGGGGCGACATCCTGCAGCGCATGGCGGAGCTCCAGGTCGTCGTGCTCGACAAGACCGGCACCATCACAGCGGGGAGCCCGGCCGTCACCGACGTGTGGGCGCTCGGGGCAGGGAACGACGTCGGAATGCTCGCGGCGGCGGCCGCCCTCGAGCAGATGAGCGAGCACCCCCTCGGCGAGGCAATCGTGGCCGCGGCCCGCGAGCGCGGCCTGAGCATTCCGGTCGTCACGGAATTCCAGGTGACGCCCGGCAAGGGCGCCGTCGGGGTCGTGGACGGGCGCGGCGTGCTGGTCGGCAATCGCGCCATGCTCACCGACTGGGGCGTGGACCCCGCGCCGCTCGCCGCCGAGGCGGAGCAGCTCGCCGCCCGCGGCGCCACCCCGGTGCTGGTGGCCATCGGCGGCGAGGCGGCGGGGATCATCGCGGTGGCCGACCCGATCAAGCCCAGCAGCGCCGGGGCGGTGCGCGGCCTCGAGGCCCTCGGTCTCGAGGTCGTGATGCTCACCGGCGACGGGCGGACCACGGCGGAGGCCGTCGCCCGGCAGGTCGGGATCACGCGCGTGGTCGCGGAGGTGCTGCCGGAACACAAGCGGGACGAAATCCAGCGGCTGCAGGGGGAGGGCAGGGTGGTCGGAATGGTGGGCGACGGGCTCAACGACGCGCCCGCCCTGGCCCAGGCCGACGTCGGCATCGCCATCGGCACCGGCACCGACGTGGCCGTCGAGGCGGGAGACGTCACGCTGATGCGCGGCGACCTGCTCGGCGTGCCCGAGGCGGTCCGCCTGGCGCGGCGCACGCTTCGCGTCATCCGGCAGAACCTCTTCTGGGCGTTTGCCTACAACGTGGTGGGCATCCCCGTGGCGGCCGGCGCGCTCTACCCGATGTTCGGCATCCTGCTCACCCCCACGATGGCCGCGGCGGCAATGGCCGTGAGCAGCGTGTCCGTCGTGACCAACAGCCTGCGGCTCCGGAGGACCTGATGGACACCGCCAGCAGCGATACCTTCGCCCCCTGCGCCTGCGCCCGCCCGGGCGACGGCACCCACGCCGTGGCGGTGAACCCCGAGCTCAAGGCCGCGGCGCTCACCCGGCTCCGCCGCATCGAGGGGCAGGTGCGCGGCCTGCAGAAGATGGTGGAGGAGGAACGCTACTGCGCCGACGTCCTGACCCAGGTCTCGTCGGTGCACGAGGCGCTGCGCGGCGTGGCGCGGGTGCTCTTCCGCAACCACCTCGAGCACTGCGCCGCGAGCGCCATCCGCTCGGGCAGCGAGGAGCAGGCGGGGGCGATGTATGACGAACTTGTCGAATTGATGTATCGCAGCGCACG